>JBCCWM010000079.1:0-13777 GCA_039193505.1 Pseudomonadota bacterium
GTCCGTGGCCGAGAGGGCTCAGCACGCGACACATGACGGATCGGAGACGCAAAGGCGGCTGCCGTCAGATGCCTTGAACAACATCGCGGGCGCTGCTGCCCGCGCGGAAATCGAATCTGCCCTTGCGTCCGATATCATCCTAGAGACGGCCAACGGGATGGGCCCGACCGATCCAGGCCCGGATGACACGTCCCCCCCCGAGCTCGTCGAGGCCGCCGCGGGCGAGGAGGTTGACGTCGACATTCTCGCCAGTGTCGACCCACGACTTCGCCCCACGCTCCGGGCAGTGCCGGATCTGCCGAGCCGCCGGGCCGCCTATCCCTCCGCGGCGATTGTCGGTCCGCTGGCCAGCAGAGGCGAGGACTTGACGCCGAGCGGGCGAGCGCTCGTGACCAGCATTCCACCCCGACCACGTCCGCTCGGCCTGTCGCCTGGGCTTGCCGAGTGAGATGGATCGGACCGAGCTGACCCTCGTCGTTGGCGTCGCCCTCTTCGCCGCCGTTCTGCTCGGGTGGGTGCTGCGCTGGATTTACGGCCTCCTCAACCCACCGCCACCGCCGCCGCCCGTCCCAGACAGCGACTGGGCCGAGTACGCCAAGTCCTGCGAGCAGGAGCGTGACGCCGCGCAGGCGCGTCTCGCCGAGGTGGAGCGCGACCTTCAAAGCAAGATTGTTCAGGCAAATGCGGAGCTTGAGGCGACCATGGACGGTCTTCGGGACGCGCGCCGCGAGGTCAATGAGTTGCGCTCCAAACTGGATGGGGCGATGACGGCCGGCGGCTAGATCCGCTGCCAGCGCGACAAGGCGTCTTCGTCGATCTCTCGCGCATCCACCCAGTGCGCCCCCTCCGCTGTCGTCTCTTTCTTCCAGAACGGGGCACGCGATTTCAGGAAGTCCATCATAAACATCGCGGCCTCGAACGCCGCCTGCCGATGCGGGCTTGCGGCGGCGACGAAGACAATCCGGTCACCGGGGAGGAGCACGCCGTGGCGGTGAACGATCAGGCTGGCCTGGAGCGGCCAGCGCGCGCACGCCTCCGCCTCGATGGCCTCAAGTGCACGCGTGGTCATGCCCGGATAGTGCTCAAGCTCGAGGCCAGAGACCGCCGCTGGTCCCCCCATGTCGCGCACGAGCCCTGTGAAGGTGGCGAGCGCACCGATGTCGCGCCGCCCGGATGTCAGAGCGTCAATCTCTGCGCCGACGTCAAAGTCGTTGGGCGAAACCCGGACGGCCACCCCTATCCCCCCGTCATCGGCGGGAAAAACGCCACTTCCCGCACCCCTTCCAAGGCCGCATCGGGTGCCGCCAGATCCTGATCGACGGCGATGCGGATCGCAGTCATGTCGGCAAAGGCGGCCGCGTAGCGCGGCTCACGCGCGCGGAGCTCATCGATCAACTCGGCAACAGTGCGCGCACCGGTCTCAACCCGCTCACGCGGCAGGCCAATCCGCTCCCGCACCCAGGCGAAGTAAAGAACATCTAGGGTCATGTCCGCGTCTCCCGAAGATGTGGCAAGGCACGTCGAAAGTAATCGATCCCGGTGACCAAGGTCAAAGCCGCCGCAACCCAGAGGAGGCCCGTGCCGAGGACCGCCACCCCCTCATACCATGTTCCGAGCGCGATCAGTCCGATCTCATCCTCGACGGTTCCAGCCAGAATCGCCTCGAGGTGAGCGGGCTCGCGCGAATACCAAAGCGCCTCGTATCGCAGCTGCAAGATCCCAGCCAAAAAGAGAAGAGGCAGCGCCGCCATTTGGGCTGTGGTTTTCCACTTGGCCAGTCGCGTCACGGCGAGCGCGCCAGCACCTGCACCCAGATGCTCACGCAGGCCCGCAATCACAATCTCACGGAAGAGAATCGCGGTGCAGGGGATAAGAACCAGTGGGTTCAGGCCCGAGAGGCCGATCAGCACGGAGAGTGCGATGATCACCATCGCCTTGTCCGCAACCGGGTCGAGCATCCGGCCGAAGGCCGTCACTTGCCCGCGTGCGCGGGCAATGCGCCCGTCAAGCCAGTCCGTCGCCGCGGCGCCAACAAACAGGAAAAGGGCGGCCCAATCCGCCAACGGCCGCGGCAAAAGCACGAAGGCCAGCGCAAGACAGGGTGCTGCAAAGAGCCGACCGACGGTCAACCAGTTCGGGTGAAACTGCATGCCGCGCGTTATGACGGCGCCCGAACGGGTGCGCAAGATCGTCCCTCGCGACTTGCCGTCAGTGCTGTTGGCGGTCATGTCACCGGGAGCGATTGTGGGAGACGCGGGTGGCAGGCAGCAACAAACGATTGACCCCTGTGCACATTGCGGCCTCAGTTTGGCGGGCGGCGTCAGGGAAGGACCTCAGCCTGATTGCCGCGGGGGTGGCCTTCTACGCAATGCTCGCGATCTTCCCAGCCTTTGCGGCCGCCATCGCGATCTGGGGGCTGGTCGCAGATCCGATCTTCCTGGAGCGGCAGTTGAGCGAGCTTGCTCCGATCATGCCGGATGCGGCATTCTCTGTCCTCGACGACCAGATGGCGGCCTTGATCGCGGCGAACGAATCGACGCTCGGTTGGACCTTTGCCCTCTCCCTTACCGGTGCGCTCTGGACGGCGCGGGCGGGCGTTGCGGCGCTGATCGGCGGCCTCAACGCCGTCACGGGCAGTGCCGGCGGCAGCGGTGCGCTCCGCCGTCTCGGCCGCGGGATCGTCCTGACGACCACGCTGATCATCATGGCGCTGACCGGGCTTCTGACTGTGTTGATCCTGCCGGGCATACTGGCCTTCCTGCCGCTCGGGCCGCTCGCGGCCCTTCTGGCGAGCGTCGCACGGTGGGGCGCCGCAGTTGTCGTCCTGGTGCTCGGACTTGGTCTCATCTACCGCTACGGTCCGGATCACCCGCCCCTGCGAGTGCCTTGGATCTCGGCCGGCAGTCTCCTTGCGATCCTGCTTTGGGGGACGGGATCGGTGGCGCTGACGGTCTACTTCCGGAACGTCACAGCGCTCAACGAGGTCTACGGGTCTCTCGGTGCTGTCGCGAGCCTTCTGATCTGGTTTTATCTCTCCGCCTTCGCGGTGTTGATCGGTGCCCAGCTGAACGCCATTCTGGCGCGTGATCGCGCGATGGGAGGCAGCGCATGACCGACACGATGACGGACCGCAGGGCGCTTCTTCGCTTCGGTGCGGTGTGTCTCCTTGGCGGCCTGCTCGCGCTCGCCCTGCCGCCCGCACTCGGATTGTCCCTCAGCCTCTTTGCTGGCACGGCGCTGCTGGTCACGGGGGTCTTTGGCATCCTTGTGACGCGCGGCGGCACCGAAGCCACGGTTGTCCTCGGGTCGCGGGTATCGGCGGCCGCGGCGGGGACAGGTGGTCTCGTCCTGATCGCGCCACTGGCGGGCCTCGACACTCTGACGCCGTGGCTGATCACGCTCTATCTCGGTGGAACCGGGGCCCTGCGCCTCGCCGAGCCGCGGACTGGACCGATGCGCCTGGTGGTGAGTGGCGGCGTCGCGCTCGCCTTCTCACTTCTCCTCATCACAGGACAGCCCGTGCGCGCCCTCTGGGTCGCGGGTGTCCTGCTGGCCGTCGATCTTTTGGCGCTGGGCACCGTCCTGCTGACGCTCGCGCGGCGGCGGCGATAGGCGCGCGCCCCACCGGGCGCGCGTCCTTCTTTAGGCGAGGCCGTGCTTCGCGAATGGCAGATCCCGGATCCGCTGGCCCGTTGCGCGGGCAACGGCGTTGGCAACGGCGGGCCCGATCGGCGGTGTCCCGGGCTCCCCAATGCCGGTCGGCGCTTCCGTCGACGCGACGATGTGGACCTCAACCTCGGGCATGTCGGTGATCCGGAGCGGCTGGTAATCCCAGTAGTTCCACTGGTCGACCTCACCTTCGGACATCGTCAGCTCCTCCCGGAGGATGCCCGAGAGGCCGTAGCCGAGCCCACCTTCGATCTGCGCACGGATGTTGTCGGGGTTGATCGGAATGCCGCAGTCGACGGCGCAGACGACCTTCTCGACTTTGACCGTCCCGTCGTCGCGGAGCGAAACCTCCGCGATCTCCGCCACATAGCTCTCAAAGCTTTTGTGGACGGCGACACCGCGGAACCGCCCTTCGGCGGGCGGTGTCGACCATCCCGCTCTCTCGGCCGCAAGCTCCAGCACGCCGCGGTGGCGCGGATGCGCATCCAGGTGGCGGAGCCGGAAGGCCACGGGATCTTCGCCGGCCATCTCCGCCAGCTCGTCGATCAGCGTCTCGGCGACATAGGCCGTGTGGGTGTGGCCGACCGACCGCCACCAGAGGGTCTTGACCCCGACCTGCGGATGCGTGACGCGGAGGTCGACATCCGCGCTGAGATACGGGCTGTCGTTGATCCCCTCGATTGTCGAGTGATCGACGCCGTCATGGACGAGGAACGCCTCGAACGCAGTGCCGGAGGTGATCGACTGGCTGACGATGTGGTGCTGCCAGCCGGCGATTTTGCCCTCCGCATCGAGGCCGATCCGCGCTCGGTGCACGGTCAGCGGCCGGTAGTATCCGCCGCGAACATCATCCTCGCGCGTGTAGATCAGCTTGATCGGCTTCGGCGCACCATGCTTGCCGAGCCAGGCCGCGCCGAGCGTCGCCGCCTCGACGGTGTAGTGCGCATCGTAGATCGCCCGCCGCCCGAACGAGCCTCCGGCCCAGAGCGTGTTGATCGCGACCTTGGACGGATCGAGGCCGAGAACCGCGGCCGCCGTCCCCTGATCGATGGTCTGGATTTGGGAGCCGGTCCAGAACGTCGCGCTCTCACCGTCATAAAGGACGGTTATGTCGATGGGTTCCATCTGCGCATGATTGAGATAGGGGAACCGGTACTCGACCTCGAGGACCTGGGCGGCCCGCTCATTGGCGGCTGCCGCGTCGCCCTGGACAAGGGCGGGCAGGCCTTCGCCGAGAGCGGCTTCGGCAAAGCTCTCCATCAGTTCATCGGTGCCGCGGGTCTCCGCCGCGGAGAGATCCCATTCGATCTCCAGCAAGTCCCGCGCCTTGATCGCAGGCCAGGTGGAGCGGGCGACAACCGCGACCCCCATGGGCAACTCGATGACGTCGAGAACGCCCTCGACGGCGAGCGCCTCCGTTGCATCGACCGACTTCGGCGTGCCGCCGAAGAGCGGGGGCTTGGTCAGCACCGCGACGGCCATGTCGTCGAGCTGCACGTCCATGCCGTACATTCCGACGGAGCCTTTGGTCTTGCCCGCAACGTCCACCCGCGGGAACGACTTGCCGATATAGACCCAGTCTTCGGGCGCCTTGAGGGCCACCTCGCCCGGCGGGGTCAATTGCGACGCACGCCCCGCAAGCTCTCCAAAGCTGGCGGTGTTGGAGCCGGCGCTCACCTGTCCGCCCGCGACGGACACTTCGGCGACATCGACGCCCCAGGCCTCCGCCGCGGCCGCCTTCAGAAGCGCCTTCGCGGTCGCCCCGGCTTGGCGGTACTGCTCAAAGGAGTTCGAGATCGCTGTCGAGCCGCCGGTCCCCTGGATGCCGAAGAGCAGGTTCGCGTAGACCTCGGCATTCGCAGGCGCGAAATCGGTCGTCACCTGTTCCGCCGCGGCGTCGAGCTCCTCCGCCACAAGCGTTGCGAGGCCCGTTGCGGTGCCCTGCCCCTTGTCGAGATGCTTGACGATCACGGTCACGGTCGAATCGGGCGCGATGTGGACGAAAGGCGTGACCATCTCGTCCATATTGGCCTGCGCCTGAACGGGCATCCGCGCACCGATCAGGAGCCCGCCGAGCGTGCCCGCCGACATTGCGAGGAAACTCCGCCGCGTGGGCTTCGATGCGGCCACCGCCGCTTTCATGAAGTGCAACATCTCACGCCTCCATGATGTCAGCGGCGCGGTGGATCGCGCGGCGGATCCGGGCATAGCTCGCGCAGCGGCAGAGATTGCCATCCATCGCCGCGTCGATGTCCGCGTCCGTGGGCCGCGGCATCTCGGCCAGGAGGCCGGCTGCCGACATGATCTGACCGGACTGGCAGTAGCCGCACTGGGGCACCTGCAGCTCCGCCCAGGCGGTCTGAACGGCCGTTGCCGCCTTGCTCGACACACCTTCGATCGTGGTGATCTCCGATCCCTCGAGGTCGGCGAGCGTCAATTGGCAGGAGCGGGTCGGCACGCCGTCGACATGAACCGTGCAGGCGCCGCACGCGGCCACGCCGCAGCCGAATTTCGTACCAGTGAGGCCAAGCTCATCGCGCAGAACCCAGAGGAGGGGAGTGTCGTCGTCGACCTCCACCGTGCGGGGTTCGCCATTGACAGAAAACTGGGTCACTCTCGTCTCCTCCATTGGGATTGAGGTTGCCTGAGCGACAGCCATGCCTGACCGCCACTAATCCGAGAGCATAGCGCGCCGCGGGGCGAGGTGCAGCCCCATCGTGATCAGATGACACGCCGGTCAAGAAGCCGGCGATGCATCGCGATCAGGCATCGCAGGATGCGCAACCGCTGGGTATGCTGCGTGCGAATCCCTGTAGGTGGAGTTGACCTGTGACACGCCCGATCGCCCTCGCCCTTGCCGTCTTCGCTGCACCGGTCGTCCATGCGGCCTGCCCCGTGCCCGGCGACCTTCAAAGCGGCATCTATGTTCAACATGATGACGGCAGCGTCACGTTCTTTCAGGCCAGTGGCGACAGCACTCACACGGAGTACGTCACCTTCGCCGATGACCCGATCGCTTACCGCTACAATGTCTCCCACATTGTCTTTCTCACGGAGTTCGTCGACCACGAGAACGGCTCGGTCCTGCCCGACACGCGCGGCACTCTGGCCTACACAAGCGACCCGGCGGCCGCTCTGCCGCTTGAGCCGGGGAAAGTCTGGCAATCGACCGTGACCACGACCTACGCCGATGGCTCCCCGCCGGAGGAGGAGCGATATACCCTGACGCTCGGCGATCCGGTCGACGTTGTGATCGGCGCGTGCAGCTACCAAGGCGTCACGCTCTCGCATCTCTACCTCGCGGACGGATATCGGTACCTGCTGACGCAGAACCTTATTCCGGAGCTCGGGATCGCGATCGAAACCGGCTATCGTGATTTCGAGGCACCCGCCGAAGTCTACCGCCCCGTTGCAATCTCCACGGATCCAATTCAGCCGGGTTGACCCCGCCGCACGGACGCCGTTCCCTCCGCCAATGGAGGTGAGCCATGCTGCGCGCAACAACACTCGAGCCGGGCGTGACGCAGGCCGACGACACCGTCACACTCGCCTATGACGACCGATACCGCCGCCGGATTGCCATGGAGAGCGACAGCGGCCTTCCGTTCCTCCTCGACCTGCCGAAGGCAACCGAGCTCAGGGAGGGGGATCACCTGCGCCTCGAAGATGGGCGCACGCTCGCGGTGCGCGCCGCATCCGAAGCGCTGATGGTCGCCAGCACCACCGACCGGCATCATCTTGTGCGCACCGCCTGGCATGTCGGGAACCGCCACCTTCCCTGCGAGATCCACGCGGATCGCCTCGTCCTCCGCTGGGATCATGTCATTGCCACGATGCTCGAAGGCCTTGGCTGCCAGGTCGAGAAGACAGAAGGCCCGTTCAACCCGGAAGGCGGGGCCTACGGCCACGGCCGAACTCATTCGCACGGCTGAGAGATGAGCTTCTTTCACCCTGCCAATGGCCAGACGAGCGCACGCCATCAGCGCCTCGCGGCCCTTTATGAGCTCTGCTACACCGCAGTCGATTTCACCGCCGGGGCCCTCTTTGTGATTGGCTCGATCCTGTTCTTCGGCGAGGCCACCACGACGCTCGGGACGTGGCTCTTCTTGGTCGGCTCGCTCTGCTTCATGCTGTCGCCGACGATCCGCCTTGTGCGGGAGATCCACTATTTGCGGATCGGGCGCACCGACAAGCTGGCGGCGCGGGCCCTTGACTGAGATCTCGGCCGAGCGCGCCGCGCATGTCCTTCAGGCCTTCGTGTCTCCCGCTTATCCCACGAGTGCCTTCGCCTATTCCCACGGGCTCGAAAGCGCGATCCAGAGGGGCGAGGTCGACGATCCGGCCAGTCTCGAGGGGTGGCTCGGCGATGTTGTCGCACATGGCACAGGGCGGGGCGACTCGATCCTCCTGGCCGCCGCAATGCGGCCCGACGCGGATCTCGACGCTCTGTCGGCGCTCGCGGAGGCGCTCGCCACGAGCCGCGAGCGCCATGTCGAGACCATGGCCCAAGGGACGGCCTTCGCCACGGTCACCGCCGCCGTCCACGGCACGGACGCGACGCCACGGCCGTTCCCGATCGCCGTGGGCGCTGCGGCACGGGTCCTCGGGCTCACGCCGGCGGCTGTCGTGCCGGCCATCCTCCATGCCTTCACGGCCAACCTCCTCTCCGCCGCGCAGCGTGCGCTGCCCCTCGGGCAGACTGAAGCGCAACGGACGCTCGTTGCGCTCTTTCCCCTGATCGAGCGCACGGCCGCGGAGGCGCTCTCCGCGCCCCTCGACGCGTTGGGACAAGCGAGCCTTGCCGCCGACCTTGCCGCAATGCACCATGAGGCTCTGGAACCGAGGATCTTCAGGACATGAGCACAACCGAGACCGGACGCGCCTTCGCCGAACGGATGAACCCGGGCATGGAGGCCGCGCTCGATGCACGCTACGGGCATCTCCTGCCGGGAATGGCAGAAGCCGTGGTCGATTTCGCCTATGGCCGCCAATACGCCCGCGAAGGTCTCGACCTCCGCAGCCGGTATGTCGCGACCATCGCCGCGCTGACAGCGCTTGGTGGCCAGACCGCCCCGCAACTCAAAGTCAACATCCGGGGCGCCCTGGCAGCGGGCCTCAGCCAGCGCGAAATCGCGGAGACGATCTGGCAGATGGCGCTCTACGGCGGCTTCCCAGCAGCGATCAACGCGCTCAATGCAGCGCTCGAGGTTTTTGCGGAGACCGAGGCATGAGCCCCAACGGCCCGCTCCGCGTCGGCATCGGCGGCCCGGTTGGGGCGGGCAAAACCACACTGACTGCCGCTCTTTGCCGCGCATTCCGCGACACGCTCTCGATCGCGGTGGTGACAAACGACATCTACACGCGCGAGGATGCCGATGCGCTCGTTCGGGCCCAAGCCCTCCCCTCAGAGCGGATCCGGGGGGTGGAGACCGGCGGATGCCCGCATACGGCGATCCGCGAGGATGCCTCGATCAACCTTGCGGCGATAGCCGAGCTCACCGAGACGTTCCCGGATCTGGACCTCGTTTTGATCGAATCAGGGGGCGACAATTTGGCCGCGACATTCAGTCCGGAGCTCGCGGATCTGACGATTTACATGATCGATGTGGCCATGGGCGAGGAGATCCCGCGCAAAGGCGGTCCGGGCATCACCCGGTCCGATCTTCTGGTGATCAACAAAACCGATTTGGCGCCGTTTACCGGTGCATCCATTGACGTTATGGCCCGCGACGCGCGCGCCCAGCGGGGCAGCCGACCGGTCGTTTTCGCGGACCTCAAGGCGGGCCGCGGCATCGACGAGATCGCCAGCACCCTCCAAATAGTCGGAGGATTGCCGATGACGAATGCAAATCGGCTGATATCTTGACAAGCCGCAGCACCTCGCGGATGCAGATCCGCAACACTCTTTTTCGACATAGGTGCGGGTATGGACAAGTTCGAAACGCTCACTGGCGTGGCAGCGCCCCTGCCTATGGTCAATGTCGACACCGACATGATCATTCCGAAACAATTCCTTAAGACGGTTAAGCGTACGGGTCTCGGGGCCAACCTCTTTGATGAGATGCGTTTCATGCCCGACGGCGCGGAAAACCCGGACTTCGTTCTGAACAAGCCCGCCTATCGCGAGGCCAAGATCTTGGTTGCGGGCGACAATTTTGGGTGCGGCTCCTCGCGGGAGCATGCGCCCTGGGCACTCCTCGATTTTGGGATCAACGTCATCGTCGCGCCGTCTTTTGCAGATATCTTTTACAACAATTGTTTCAAGAACGGGATTCTCCCAATAGCATTGCCCGAGGATGACGTGGCCAAATTGTTGGACGACGCAGAGCGTGGCGCGAACGCCGTGCTGACAGTGAATCTCGAGGCGCAGACGGTCTCCCGCCCCGATGGCGGCACGGTCAGCTTCGAGATCGATCCCTTCAAGAAGGCGTGCCTCCTCGGTGGACTCGACGATATAGCATTGACCCTTGGGAAGGAGGCCAAGATCACCAGTTTCGAGGCCGACTACGCCGCCCGGATGCCTTGGTCCTGACGCTGTGTACGCTGCCCGGGATCCAAGCGATCAGGGGGCTGGGTTCGTGTTTACCCGGCTGATCGGAGCGATCATTCGCGCCGCAATGGTCCTGTTTGTGGTCTCGGCCCCTGCACTGCTGCTGCCCGATGTCTCGAACGCCAGCCTTGAGATCACTGTTCTCCTCGGCGGCGTCGTGGCCGCGTTCACGTTGTTCGAGTACGCGTCGACCCACCCGGGGTTGATCGATTTCCGCTTCGCACCGCCCTACAACCGGATCCGGTTCCTGGCCTTTGCGATGCAGATCTTCTCGCTCGTGTTCCTCTGTCGCGCACTCGAGGGGGAAGACGCGTTTTCAGCCGGTTTGATAGCGCTCTCCGACCAGATGGTGGAGGTTCTGACCTTCCCACTCTCACCGGTCAACGTGGCGGCGGAGATGATCGCAGCGGGCGAGGATCCGACGCTGGTCCTCCTTCTTGCGCGGGCTGCGGCGCTCTCCTTCTTCGTGACCTTCTGCTCACTCGCCTTTTTTGCCTTGTTCCTCTGGCTCTTCCGGTGGCCCGTCGGGCGGCGTGACTTCAACCTATGGACCAATCTGCCCACGTTTGAGCCCGGATATGGGCGCGATGTGGAGCGGCGGCTCCGGCGGGACGGGGTCATCAATCTGCTGGCTGGCGTGGCCTTCCTCTACGCCTTGCCGGTGCTTCTCTCGCGAACGAGCGGTTGGTTCGACCCGTCGGTCTTCAACAACTACCAGCCATTGGTCTGGGGGGTCACGATTTGGGCATTTGTGTCCGGTACGCTGGTGATCCGCGGTGCCGCAATCCTGAAGGTCGGGATGCTCATACGACGGTCTCGTGGCGCATGAGGCTTGCCCTCTTGGTGGCGCTGCTGGCCACGACGGGCGCTCTCGCGGACACCCTACGCGTGGCAAGCTTCAACGCGAGCCTTTCGCGGAGCGCACCGGGCCTTCTTGTCGCTGATCTGATCGATGGGGACGACCCCCAAATCGGCGCCGTTGTTGCAACGATTGCAGAGGTGGCGCCCGACATTCTCCTTCTCAACGAAGTCGACTACGACGCGGGCGCGCTCGCAGCGGGCCTTTTGCAGGAAGCGCTGTCCTCGGCGGGGATCGACTTTCCGCACCGCTTTCTCGCGCCGGTGAACACAGGCGTTCCGAGCGGCCTCGATCTCAATGGTGACGGCGATCCGACAGGTCCTGCGGATGCCTTTGGGTATGGCCGCTTTCCGGGGCAATACGGCATGCTCCTGCTCTCGCGCTTTCCCATCGACGCAGACGCAAGCGCAACCTTTCAGAAGCTTCTTTGGCAGGACCTCCCGGGCGCCTCCCTGCCCGAAGAGGCGGGAGCGCCATTCCCGTCGGCGGCAGCGCATGAGGCGATGCGCCTCTCCTCAAAGTCGCACTGGGACATCTTGGTGGAGGCGCCCGGCCGCCAGGTGAGACTGCTCGCATCGCATCCGACCCCGCCCGTCTTTGACGGGCCCGAAGATCTGAACGGGCTGAGAAATCGCGACGAAGTCCGGCTGTGGACACTTTACCTCGATGGCCATGTGCTGGCTTCGGACAATGGCCCACACCGCTGGGATGGCACGCCGGTGATCGTTTTGGGCGACCTCAACGCCGATCCCCTCGACGGAGATGGCCGGCACGAGGCCATCGAGGGTCTCCTCACTCACTCAGCGTTACAGGACCCTCGCCCCGAGAGCGTCGGAGGGGTCACTGCTGCAGCGGCAGATGGCGGCAAGAATGAGCGCCATCTGGGCGATCCGGCGCACGACACCGCCGACTGGAACGATGACCGGGGTCCGGGCAACCTCCGCGCGGACTATGTCCTCCCGTCGGCGGCCTTCACCGTGACCGGTGCAGGCGTGTTCTGGCCCGCACCGGATCAGAGCGGCGCCGATCTATTGGATGCGTCCGACCATCGCCTCGTTTGGGTCGATCTCGACATCGAGTGACAGCAATGGATCTGCGCACCCACACCCGTCCGGATCGGACGACGCTCGCCTATCGCGTGGCGGGACGAGGGCCCGCTGTGGTCCTGCTCCACGGCTTCACGCAGTGGTCGGAGATGTGGATCAGCAACGGCGTCGCCGCGGCGCTCTCCGCAGAGAGGACAGTCTACTTGCCCGACCGTCGCGGTCACGGGATGAGCGACCGCCCCAAAGGGGCCGAGCGCTACGGACACCAGATGGTCGAGGACGTGATCGCGCTTCTCGATGCCGAAGGGGTCGATCGCGCGCATTTGATCGGCTTCTCGCAGGGTGCGGAAGTTGCCCTCGCCGCGTCGGTTGAGCGGCCCGAACGCGTCAGCTCCCTCCTTCTGATCGGCTCGGGCTGGTCGGGCGAGGCGCTCGACGAAGCGCGCCTCCTCTACGACGCCATCTTGGAGTGGGTTCCCGACGCGATTGCCAAACGGCGCACCTGGCTGACGCCCGACCCCGACCCGACCATCTTCGAGGCGATCGCAGCATCGATCCTCGAGGTCATCGACATCCCTCGGCCCCGGATCGAGGCGCTTTCCGTGCCGGCGGCGGGCATTGTCGGCAGCGAGGACGAAGAGCGCCCGAACCTCGAACGGCTGGTGGGCGTCCTTCCGGGCTACACGCTCAGCATCCAACCCGGCCTCGGGCATGGCGACAGCTGGAGCGACCCGACCCTGCCCGATCGCGTGCGCGCGTTTCTCGGGCTCGCCCCCCTTACGCGGGCAGGCTGACCAGCTCCTCAAAACCTCCCATGATCAGGCGCTTGCCGTCGAACGGCATGTTGGAAAGGGCCTCCATCCGAGGGTCCTGCATCATCTTCTCCCAGGCGGCGTCACAGGTCGCCTTGTCAGGCCAGACGATCCAGGAGAGGACGACGGTTTCGTCCTCACCCTTCTTGACCGCCATCGGGAAGGAGGTCACCTCGCCATCTGGCACATCGACACCCCATGCCTCGACACAAGACAGCGCGCCGAACTCGACAAAAAGCGCCGCGGCCTCTTTCGCATGGTCGACATACGCTTCTTTGTTTGTGTTCGGCACGGCGGCCAAAAAGCCTGAGTAGTAGGTCATCAGATCTCCCCTTCGATTCGTGCGATCAGCTTGATTGCTCCGTCGAAGGACATCAACAAACGCCGGTTGGACATGCCTCCACTGCCAGCGGGCGCGGCTGCTTACCCTTGCAGGATCGTGCCGCCCGCGGTTCCGCAGAGCTCTAGGCGATGACGAGGCGCCGAACCCCGCTCCCTACCATTGGGTGTGTTCGCCTGCGGGCGAGAGCGGTCACCGACAACAAAGCTTCGATCTCTTCTCCGCCGTTCGTGCGCACACCATGTCTGGTGTGCGCCGGCAAGCGCCTTCAAGGTGCAGCGCCCCAGCACATCCTCCGGTTTGAGCGTTCGGGTCAGACACTCTGCCAAGGCTCACCCGGCACTTGGGGGGTGCCGGTTCAGGCCGCCTCCCAGCTCGAATGGCGGAGAAATGCAGTGCTGTCATCGCTCACCCAGGACACCGGGGTCGGGACGCAGCTTTCCTGCGTCTCGTCCGCCCTTCATTGTCGTCCGGTGCGGCCTCGCGCCACTCAGATTGACA
>JBCCWM010000080.1:0-13713 GCA_039193505.1 Pseudomonadota bacterium
GCGCGGATCACACGGATACGGAGATCTTCGCAGAGGCACTGAGCCATGCACGCCGGCCTCCTGGTCCAGCAAACATGATGGATCACAAAATCGATAGACTGTGACTCCCTCCCGATTCAGTCGGACGCGGAAATGCTCTAGCACTGAGCGCCGAGGACACGACCCGCAACACAATCGAGCCGCGCGAGGACAGCCGGATCGCGCGCCTCCGGCGCCGTGATGATTGCCGTATCAAGCGCACGGTCGCATCCCGCAGGACAGGGCGTCCGCTCCGCGCTCAGCACCTGAGGCAGGGCGCGGACGATCCGGCGCGCGGCGTCGGCATTCGCCCCGAGCGTTGCGATGACTTGGGCGACATCGACATGGTCGTGGTCGGGGTGCCAGCAATCGTAGTCGGTGACCATGGCGAGCGTCGCGTAGCAGAGCTCTGCCTCGCGGGCGAGTTTTGCCTCCGGCATGTTGGTCATACCGATGACATCCGCGCCCCAGACCTCACGATAGAGGAGCGACTCGGCGCGCGTCGAGAATTGCGGCCCCTCCATCGCCAGATACGTTCCCTTGGGATGCAGGCGGACATCGCGCGCGGCAGCCGTCACCGCGGCACCCAAATAGGGGCACACCGGTTCCGCAAAGCCCACATGGGCGACGCATCCAGGGCCAAAGAACGACTTCTCGCGCGCGAAGGTCCGGTCGATGAACTGATCGACCAGCACGAAATCCCCGGGCGCCATCTCCTCCCGCAGCGAGCCGCAGGCCGAGACCGACAGGATCTCCGTGACGCCGAGCCGCTTCAGCGCGTCGATGTTGGCGCGGTAGTTGATCGATGTTGGGCTCTGGACATGG
The DNA here is from genome assembly GCA_039193505.1 of Pseudomonadota bacterium. Taxonomy (GTDB): domain Bacteria; phylum Pseudomonadota; class Alphaproteobacteria; order Rhodobacterales; family Rhodobacteraceae; genus Algicella. The sequence goes on from JBCCWM010000080.1 coordinate 844, forward strand.
CCGCGCCCGTGCCTCGGCAGAAACGCCACGGCGAGTGTGTCGAGCCGGCCCGTCAGAATTTGATCGGAGGGCGCGCCCCAGGGCGTTTCGACCGTGGTCCAGCGCGCGTCTACAAGTCCTTCGATGTCGTAAAGACCGCTGCCGCCGATGATCCCGAGACGTCGTTTCATGTGGCCCTCCTGCCGCTCACCGGCACATGAGGGACAGCCGTTCGCTCGGTCAACCGCCCGGTGAGGTGCGCGCGGCCCGCCGGCGCGCGGCGCAACCCTCAGCGCTGGCCGGGGCGGTTCAGGCTGAAGAGCTCCGTCACGGCCGTGTAGTCACGATAGCCGAGGCGCGCGAGCGGTTGGACTTTGGTCAGATCGTAGATCCCATCGGTGAGCTTTGCATCGTCGATGTGGATGCCGACGACCTCACCGATGACAAGGATGTTGGCCTCGCCCGGCAGATCGATGATCTGCCAGAGCCGGCACTCAAGCGTCGCCGGTGCGGCCTTCACGCGGGGCACGTCGATCATCTCGCAAGGGGCTTTCTCGAGGTTCGCCATCTCGAACTCGTCCTCGCCGGCTGTGTAGGATCCGGAGGTTGCGTTCATCGGGTCGCGGAGGGCTTGGCTGACGAGGTTGGCCGCGAAGGCGCCCGTCTCCCGAATCGCGCTGACGCTGTCCTTGCCGGCGCCGCGATCCGGTTTCGAGCCAGTGTTCGAGAAGAGGACCATCGGCGGCGCATCGGCGATCGCGTTGAAGAAGCTGTAGGGCGCCAGGTTGACCCGACCCTCACCGTCGACCGCCGAGATCCAGCCGATCGGTCTTGGTGCAACAATCGCCTTGAATGGGTTGTGAGGCAGGCCGTGGGGGTCGATGCCGGGCCGGTAGAACATGGGGGACGGTCCTTTTTCGCTTTGTTCCCCCTTAGCCCGCGTGCTAGGGCGCCGTCCATGCAGAGGACACGCGCGCGCACTGCTCTCCGAGGGCGACGAGACTGGGTTTGATCGGCCGCACTCTGCGGTCCGCGCGCACGCACCCCCTCCTGTCCCAAATCTCCCACGCCGCAAATGTATGTGCTCGCCCCAGAGACAGCCGCCGACACGCCGGAGATCGAGGATCTCTACGACGCGGCATTTGTGCCGGGCCGAACGGCGCTCAGTTCGTACCGGTTGCGCGATGGGGTCGCGCCGCTCCACGATCTCGCACGGGTGGCGCGTGACCGGGACGGCGTGGTTGCGGGCGCGATCCGGTACTGGCCAGTCCGGATCGAGGCGTGGCCTCTTCTTCTTCTAGGGCCGGTGGCGGTGCATCCGACGCGGCAGGGCGAGGGGCTCGGCGCCGTTCTGATCGAAGAGAGCCTGGCAGCAGCGACAGCCGCTGGCTGGCCGCGTGTGCTGCTGGTGGGCGACGCGCCGTATTACGGACGGTTTGGCTTCGCGCGGCTCGAGAGCGTCGAGATGCCACCGCCCACGAACCCAGACCGGATCCTTGGTCGCGCGCTCATCCCAGACGCCTACACTGGTGTCCGAGGGCGGGTCGAACGCTGGGCCTAGCTCTTGGGCTTCACCGGAGCGCCCACCGTGCGGAGCCAGTCCATCAGCGCAGGTCGGACCGACTGCGCGCCAGAGCCGCGCGCCATGTCGATGGTCTCCTTCGCGGCGGCGAGATCCACGGCGCGGATCATCCGCTTCACCGGCCCGATTGAGGCCGGGCGCATCGAGAGCGTGCGGAGCCCCATGGCAGCAAAGGCCAGCGCCTCCACCGGGCGGCCGGCATCCTCGCCGCAAAAACTGACGGGCGTGCCGAGGCGGTCGCAACGGGTCACAATCTGCTCGATGAAGGTCAGGAAGCTGACATTGAGGGTGTCGTAGCGGCGACGAACGCGCTCATTCTCACGGTCGGCCGCAAAGAAGAACTGCTTCAGGTCATTGCCGCCGATCGAGATGAAATCGGCCATCTGGAAGAACTGGTCGGGCGCGAAAGCCAGCGACGGCGTCTCGAGCATCGCGCCGATCTCGATCGTCTCGGGCACCGGGTGGCCGAGTTTCGCCTCGCGGTCGCGCATCTTGAGGACGTGGTCGCGGCCGGCGCGGAACTCATCGAACTGGGCGACGAACGGAAACATGATCCGGAGGGGGCGGCCCCGGGCCGCTCGGATCAGCGCCTGGAGCTGCATGCGCATCACGCCCGTCCGGTCGAGCCCGACGCGGATGGCCCGCCAGCCGAGGGCCGGGTTCGGCTCCGGCTCGCGGGTCATGTAGGGCAGAACCTTGTCGGAGCCGATGTCGAGCGTCCGGAAGGTGACCGGCTTCTCCCCCGCGGCATCGAGAATGCGCGTGTAGAGGGCTGCAAGGGCCGCGCGCTTTGGCATGTTGGGACGGATCAGGAACTGAAGCTCCGTCCGGAAGAGGCCAACACCATCCGCGCCGGAGGGATAAAGGCTCGGCAGGTCCGCCATCAGGCCGGCGTTCATTTGGAGGCCGAGCGTCACCCCGTCCCGCGAAGTTGCGGGTTTGTCACGGAGCACGGCATAGGCGGCCTGCGCTTCGTGCGCCATGTCGATCTTGGCGCGGAAGGCGGTGGCAATGTTCTCCTCCGGGCGGAGGTGGACAATGCCCTGATCGCCGTCGATGAGAATCCGGTCGCCGGCGCGCGCCTCTCGCGTGATCCGCGACGCTTGGATCACCAATGGAATCGCCAGCGCCCGCGCAACGATTGCAGCGTGGCTGCCGACCGAACCCTCTTCCAGCACCACACCGCGAAGCGCGCGCCCATAATCGAGCAGTTCGCCCGGACCGATGTTTCGCGCCACGAGCACCGGATCCTCCGGCATCTCCGGCCGGGCATGGCCTGAGAGCTGGCGAAGGAGGCGGTTCGCGAGATCGTCGAGGTCGTGCAGCCGCTCTCGGATGTAGGGGTCAGTGATGCGGGCCATGCGGGCGCGGGTTTCGGACTGCTCGCGCTCAACCGCCACTTCGGCCGCGAGGCCCGCGGTGATCGACGCCTCCATCCGGCGGATCCAGCCCTTGTCATCGGCGAACATGCGCCAGGCGCGGAGCACTTCGTGGTGATCTCCCGCCTCGCCCAGGTAGTCTGCCTCGAGCATCCCATCGATCTCGCCCCGAAGTGCGCTCAAAGCCGCATGAAGGCGCCCCCGCTCGGCCGTCGGATCGTCCGCAACGGGGTTCGCTATGATCACTTGCGGGTCGTGGAGAACGACGTAGCCCTCCGCGACGCCCTCCTGCCCGATGAGGCCGCGGCTGTGATGGGGCATCGCACGCGGCTCGGGCGGAAGGGCGGGGTCGGAGGGGCTTGCAAAGGCGCCGGTCTCCGCCATTTCGGCGATCACCATCGCCACGACCTCAAGGCCGTGGAGCTCGTCCTCGGTGTAGTCCCGGGCAAGTCGGTTCTGCACAACCAGAACGCCCAGAACCTCGCCGAGGCGCTGGATCGGCACACCGAGGAAGGACTTGTAGATCTCTTCCCCCGTCTCCGGGAAGTACTGGAAGCCCGGCGCAGAGGGCGCGTCCTTGGTGTTGACGGGCTCAGCCGTATAGGCGATCCGCCCCACAAGACCCTCGCGCACCCGCATGCGGGTCTGGTGGACGGCTTCGGGGTTGAGCCCCGTGGTCGCTGAGAGCTCTAACTCCGGCCCACGGCGCAGGTAGATCGAGCAGACCTCAGCCACCAGTGCGGCCGATACAATCTGGGTGATGACGTCGAGACGCGCCTGCCCACGCTCCGCCTTTTGGAGCGCATCGCGCAGCCGCCGCAGCAGGATCCGACTTTCGACGGCCTGGCTGAACGGCACAGGCTCAGCCCGGGTCATGCAGCTCAAAGGCGTCGTGCAGGGACTGCACGGCCAGCTCCATATACCGCCGGTCGAGAAGCACCGAGACCTTTATCTCAGAGGTTGTGATGACTTTTATGTTGATTCGCTCATCCGCGAGCGCCTGGAACATCCGGTTCGCAACGCCCGCGTGGCTCCGCATGCCGATCCCGACAATGGAGACTTTCGCGACCTCCGTGTCCTGCTCCAGCGTCTGATAGGCGATCTCGTCGCGAGCCTTGGCGCGTTGGATCGCGGCCGCAGCGCGGTCCACCTCATCGATCGGGCACGAGAAGGTCATGTTGGTCCGCCCGTCCTCCGAGACGTCCTGGACAATCATGTCGACATTGACGCCCGCCTCGGCGAGCGGACCGAAGAGCGCCGCGGCGACGCCCGGCCGATCCTCGACGCCGAGCACGGTGACCTTGGCTTCCTCGCGCGAGAAGGCGACACCCGAGACGATGTTTCGTTCCATGATCTCATCCTCGTCGCAGACGAGCGTGCCGGGCACGTCGTCGAAACTAGACAGCACCTGAAGCCGAACCCGGTTTCGCATGGCAAGCTCAACCGAGCGGGTTTGCAACACTTTCGCACCAAGTGACGCGAGCTCAAGCATTTCCTCGTACGCGATTCGCGACAGCTTGCGCGCCTTGGTGGTGATTCGCGGATCCGTTGTGTAAATGCCGTCGACGTCAGTGTAAATGTCGCAACGCTCGGCGGCAAACGCGGCCGCGAAGGCCACGGCCGTGGTGTCGGACCCTCCACGGCCAAGCGTTGTGATCCGGTTCTCTGCTGAAAGTCCTTGGAAACCCGCGATCACGGCCACGCGTTGACCGTCGGCGAACTTCGCCGCGATGTTGACGACCGGGATCTCCTCGATCCGCGCTATGCCATGGGCCGAGGTCGTGCGCACCGGCACCTGCCAACCCTGCCAGGAGCGGGCGTCGACACCGAGGCTCTGGAGCCGCAACGCCATCAGGCCTGCGGTTACGTTCTCGCCGGAGGAGACAACGGCGTCGTATTCGCGCGCATCGTAGAGCGTTTGCGTCTCGCGCACCCAGCCAACGAGCTCGTTCGTTTTGCCGGCCATGGCCGAGACGATCACGATCACATCATAGCCACGCTCAACTTCGCGGGCGACTTTGCGAGCGGCATTCTCGATTTTGGCAAGATCGGCGACGGAGGTGCCGCCGAACTTCATCACCAGACGGGGCATTGGACCTTCCAGGGCGCGCGTTCATCGCGCGGCCCAATAGCCCAAAGCAGAGCCGACCTGCAACCCGCCCGTCAGAACCGTCGGATGAAGGCGAGGCGCATCCCCATGTCTTCGGCCCCCGGCACATCGGCGTTCTCCAAACGGCTCTGTGCGACTTCGGCCCGGAGCCAAAATTGCTCGCCGATGCTGTAGTCGGCGCCAAACGCATAGCGCATGCCGTCCGTCCTGAAGCTGCCAGCGCCCAGACCGACCCCTTGTGCGACCTTGGCGCGCTCGAACCCGACCCGCCCAAAGAGGAGGATATTGGGGCTCGCGTGAAAGCCAGCGACGATGCTGAGTGTCGAGGACCGGTCGATCCTTTGTGCCGTTCCAACCGGCCACGCCTGCACTTGCGCGCTCCGCCGCTCGGCCTCGAGCGCGCCGAACACCACGCCATCGCTCCAAGACAGGCCGATCACCTGGCTGCGCGGCATGCCTGCACGTTGTTTCGCGTCGAAGTCGATCGTGTTTATGTCGGTGCCGTCCACGTTGCTGTGAAAGCGCAGAAAGTCACCATCCATTGCGACACTTGCTGTCGCAGCACCGAATGCTGTCACGGCAGACGCCAACAATACTCTAATTATTCGTGTCACTTTCTTTCTCTCCCCTTCGCCCACAGGGAATAGAAAGCCATGACTTTCTTGAGAGCAGATTAAGTGCAGTAGTCCCACTTTAATCCGTTCTGCAGATTGGTTAACAAAGTCAGGTGTTCAGTTATTGGTTTCCTGCGGTGTCGGAAGCGGCAGGACGGCGATCCCGTCTTCCAGCAGCGACCGTGCCTCATCCGGTCGTGCTTCGCCGAAAATACTGCGGCGCGGCGCTTCGCCGGCATCAATCCGCCGCGCCTCCTGCGCGAAGTCGCGGCCCACATTGTCGGCCGTCCGCTCTACGTGGGCACGCAATGCCCGCACCATTTCTTCAGGCGGCCGTTGCGGCTCGGCGTGGAGGACACTGTCCCCGGTGGTGACCCGGGGTGCCATGATGGCCTTGTCGACGGAACGGTCACCGCACACGGCACAGGTCAGAAGACCGCCGTACTTGAGGCGGTCGTAGTCGTCGCTTGAGCCAAACCAACTGTCATAGGTGTGGCCGCGCGCGCATTTGAGGGCGTACTTGATCATCGCGTGCCTGTGCTCGACGCCAACTGGATGCAATTTTGTTTCAAAATTATGAAGCGAAATGCCCTTCTGTCGACCCCGGGCGGGTGGTAGGGCAGGCGAGATCGACACAAGAGGGGACGGCGAGGTGGCGGCCTATGCTCCGTGGCATATGGCGCTCAGCGCGGGGTGTGGCGGGGCGGCCGCCCTTGGTGCCGTTGCGCTCGGCGCGCCCTGGGCCCTGGCCCTCTGCGCCTCTGCCTGCGCCGTGTGGATCTTCGTGGCCGCCTGGCCCTCGCCGACCGTATCGACGCCCCCGCCCCACTCTAAAGCACCGGATGCGGAGATCTATCCGACCGGTTTCGGTCGGGCGCTTCTCTATCAGTTGCCGGCACCCCTCCTCGTCATCGCTGAGACGGAGCGGATCACCTATGCCAATCCGGCCGCGCAAGCGGTCCTTCCGCGTGTCTCTCCCGGCGCTCACTATTCCGACATGATCCGGGCGCCGGCATTCGTCGAGGCGATCGAGCGGATCCTGACCGACCGCCAAGATGTGGCTTGCACGTTCAGTCTGATGATGGAGCGAGAGCGCTTCTTTGAGGCGCGCGCCTCGATGCTGCCGGCCGGTGCGGGCGATTTCGGGGATGCCGATCAGATCATTGTTCAGATCGAGGACCGGACGCGGGATGAGATCCTCCTGAAGGCTCGTACGGACTTCGTCGCGAATGCCAGCCACGAGTTGCGCACGCCGCTCGCCTCGATCCTCGGATACATCGAGACGCTTCAGGGCCATGCCAGAGACGATCCTGAGGCGCGCGAGCTCTTTCTCGGGATCATGATGCAACAGGCCACGCGCATGCAGCGCCTGGTCGACGATTTGATGAGCTTGTCGCGGATCGAGATGGACGCGCACATCCGCCCGGATCAAAAGCTGGAGCTGCACCAAGTGGCGTCTGAGGCGGCGCATGCGCTGTTCCCTGTCGCAACTCAGAACGATGTGATGCTCCAGATCGAGATCGGTGGCGCACGCAGGGGGCCTGAGGTGATCGGAGACCGGGACCAGCTCGCCCAAGTCGTGGTCAACCTCGTCGACAATGCGATCCGGTACGGAGGGTCTGGGACCAAGATAAGGATCGCCGCAGCGGAGCCGAACCCAAAGTACCCGGGCCATGTCGGGGTCAGCGTGATAGATGACGGACCCGGCATTGCGCGGGAGAATCTCCATCGCCTCACCGAGCGTTTCTTCAGGGTCTCGTCGACCGCCGGGCGCGAGCGAGACGGAACAGGTCTCGGACTTGCGATCACAAAGCACATACTCAACCGCCACTCCGGCCTCCTCGCGGTCGAGTCGACCCCGGGAAAGGGGAGCACCTTCACGTTTTGGCTGCCGCAGCCCGAGACGGCGCCGGGGCTGATGGCAGCCAACTCCTGAAAAAGCTCACTTTGAGTCATAGAAATGTCATCGAAATCGATTCGAAACGTCATCCAAATCCAATATCGCGACCGACAAGCGGGTTTCTATAGTCGCGCACGTGACTTTTAGATCCGTTTTGACCGAAGAACTGTCGAGACAACGGAGATCTCCCTTGAAACTCACCACGTCCATCGCGCTCGCGGCTGCGGCGACCATTGCTGCAGGCGCAGCACAGGCTCAATCGCGCGATCAGGTACAGGTCGCAGGTTCGTCGACCGTCCTGCCCTATGCCTCCATCGTAGCCGAAGCCTTCGGCGAGAACTTCGAGTTCCCGACACCCGTCGTCGAGTCGGGCGGCTCGTCGGCGGGCCTCAAACGGTTCTGTGACGGCGTCGGCACCAACACGATCGACATCGCAAATGCGTCGCGGGCCATCCGCTCGAGCGAAGTAGAGACCTGCGCGGCCAACGGCGTCGACGAGATCATCGAAGTCCGCATCGGCTACGACGGCATCGTTTTCGCATCCGACATCAACGGCCCGGACTTTGCGTTCACGCCGGTCGATTGGTTCAACGCTCTCGCCCCGAAGGTCCTTGTCGACGGCGCGCTCGTCGACAATCCGTACTCCGCGTGGAACGAGGTCAACCCCGACTTCCCCGAACAGCCGATCGCGGCCTACATTCCCGGAACCAAGCACGGCACGCGTGAGGTCTTCGAAGAGAAGGTGATCGCGGCGGGGTGTGAGCAAACCGGCGCATTTCAAGCGATGATGGATGCCGGCATGACTGAGGACGAGGCAGAGGATGCGTGCATTCTTGTCCGCACCGACGGCCTTTCGATCGACATCGACGGTGACTACACCGAAACGCTTGCGTCGATCGACTCGAACAAAGATGGCATCGGCGTCTTCGGCCTCGCATTCTACGAGCAGAACACCGACAAGCTCCAAGTCGCTACGATGTCAGGCATCACCCCGTCGACAGAGACAATTGCAAGTGGCGAATACCCGGTGTCCCGCCCGCTCTTCTTCTACATCAAGAAGGCGCATATCGGCGTGATCCCCGGCCTCAAAGAGTTTGCTGAGTTCTTCATCTCCAATGACATCGCCGGCCCGTCAGGTCCGCTCGCACTCTACGGCCTTGTCTCCGACCCAGAGCTTGCCGACACCCAGTCCCTTGTCGCCAACGAAGAGACCATGTAATCGCCCGCGCGAAGCCCCGCGGCGGCGCGGTCGCCGCGGGGTATGCGCGCCCAGGTGGGCGCTTGCTTCGGGTCTGGGCGGAGCAAATTGACAGTTCGTCCGTCGGTGCACCGGTCGCGCGGCGGATCCGTTGGGAGGCGCCATGGATCTGTCCTGGCTCATCGTTGCGGTGCTGGTCCTCGGTGTCGCTGGTTTCTTTGCGGCGCGGCAGCGTGCCATCGCCTCTGTAGACGGTGACATCCGCTCGCTGCACTCGCTTCCGAACTACTACGGGTACGCTGTCTTCATCTTCACCGCAGTGCCCGCACTCCTTACCCTGTGCATCTGGCTGATTGTCCAACCGGCTCATGTGAGCGGCGTTGTAATGGGCAGCCTGCCTGAGGATCTTCGGGCAGATGCCGATGTCGCAGGGCTTGCCATGGCAGATGTGCGTCGTGTGGCCCGAGGGTTCGAGGCCGCAGTCGACCAGGGCGTTCTGTCGCCAGAGCAAATCGACGGGCTCAGGGCTGACTTGACCCTCGTGCGCCAACGCTTGGCCGATGCCGGCGTCGCCGTCGGCTCGCAGGTCGAGCAGTTCACGGTCGATGCCGCTCGTGTCATGCGAAACCTCAACGGCCGCCTCGATCTGATCCGAACGATCGCAGTCCTGTTCGTCGCGGTCGTGGGCCTTGCGCTCAGCTGGCTCAGGGTTTCGCCTGAGCTTCGGGCCCGGAACATAACCGAGAGGGCTGTCGAGTATATTCTGATCGCCGCCTCGACCTTCGCCATCCTGACAACCGTCGGCATCGTGATGTCGATGCTGCTCGAGACGCGCAACTTTTTTGGCCTCTATCCAGCCAGCGAGTTTTTCTTCGGTCTCACCTGGGCACCCTCCTTCGGTGGAGGGTCGGAACTTGGCATCCTCCCGCTCCTTTGGGGAACGTTCTACATCTCCATTATTGCGCTCTGCGTCGCGGTTCCCATCGGTCTTTATGCAGCGATCTATCTTGCAGAATATGCGTCGCCCCGCTTCCGCGCCATCGCGAAGCCGGCGCTCGAGGTTCTCGCTGGGATCCCGACCATCGTCTATGGCCTCTTCGCACTCGTCACCGTCGGCCCGTTTCTCGTCTCGGTTTTTGGCGACGGAGGGGTGGGTTGGATGAGCGGTGGGCGCTCGGTCGTGACGGCGGGGGTCGTGATGGGCGTGATGCTGATCCCGTTCGTCTCGTCTCTCTCCGATGATATCATCAACGCCGTGCCGCAGGCGATGCGCGACGGCTCTCTTGGACTCGGCGCCACCAAATCGGAGACCATTCGCCAAGTTGTCATCCCGGCGGCCCTCCCGGGCATCATCGGCGCGATCCTCCTCGCCGCCTCGCGCGCAATCGGCGAGACGATGATCGTCGTGATGGGGGCGGGGGCGGCGGCGCGTCTCTCGCTCAACCCGTTCGATGCCATGACGACAGTGACGGCGAAGATCGTTAGCCAGTTGACGGGCGATGCCGACTTTGCATCGCCAGAGGCGCTGGTCGCCTTTGCGCTCGGAATGACGTTGTTCGTCGTCACCCTCGGGCTCAATGTCTGCGCCCTCTACATCGTCCGCAGATACAGGGAGCAGTACGAATGACCGATGCCACTGCTGAGGGGGGCGCCACGCCCCAACGGTCCTCGCTGCTCGAGCTGGATGAGCGGACCAGAAAGCGAAACGCGGCGGAACAGAGGTTCAAGCTCTATGGTATCGGTGCCATCGCGGTCGGCGTCCTGGCACTTCTGTTCCTTCTGATCACGATCCTGATCAATGGCGTCAGCGCTTTTCAGCAGACCTTCGTTACCGTCGAGATCGAGCTTCTCGAGGAGCGTCTGGATCCCGAGGGCAACCGCAACCTCGACGAGATGCGCAAAGTCACAACGTTCGGATACAACCCGCTGCTTGAGGCGGCCGTTGCGGCAAAGATCGAGGCCCTGGGCCTCGAGACTGAGCTGACGGGCGGTGCGCTCCGCGCGCTTCTGTCGGGGGGATCTGCGAGCCAGATGCGAGACGCGGTTCTCGCGGATCCCGCTCTCGTCGGTCAGACGGTTGAATTCCGGTTCCTCGCCTCGTCGCGGGTGGATGGGTACATGAAGGGCCGCGTGACCGCAGAGACTGTCGAGCGCGACCGGAACTTCACGCCGGCCCACCTCGAGCTTGCGGTCGCGATGGTGGAGCGGGGCACGATCGAGAAACGCTTCAACATGGCCTTCATCACTGGCGCCGATGCCTCCGACAACCGGCCGGAACAGGCTGGGATCGGCGTGTCGATGATCGGCTCCTTCTTCATGATGCTGGTCGTGCTCGGTCTGTCCCTCCCGATCGGCGTCGCGGCCTCCATCTACCTTGAGGAGTTCGCGCCCAAGAACCGGTTCACCGACTTGATCGAGGTGAACATCTCGAACCTCGCGGCAGTGCCGTCTATCGTGTTCGGGATCCTCGGCCTTGCCATCTTCATTCAGTTTGCCCACTTGCCGCAATCGGCACCGCTGGTGGGCGGGCTTGTTCTCACGCTGATGACGCTGCCGACGATCATCATTTCGACACGCGCCTCGCTGAAATCCGTGCCGCCCTCGATCCGCGCGGCGGCGCTCGGCCTCGGTGCGTCGAAAATGCAGGCCGTCTTTCACCACGTGCTGCCGCTGGCGATGCCCGGCATCCTGACCGGGACCATCATTGGCCTTGCCCAGGCGCTCGGTGAGACTGCGCCGCTCCTCCTTATCGGGATGGTGGGGTTTATTGCCTCCAACTACCCGGACGGTGTGGCCTCGGGTTTTCTCGACCCCAATTCGGGCATGCCGGCGCAGATTTTTGAGTGGGCAAAGCGCGCCGATCCCGCCTTCTATGAGCGGGCCTGGGGCGGGATCATCATTCTTCTGGCCTTCATGCTGACAATGAACATCCTAGCGATCATCCTGCGCCGCAGGTTCGAGCGTCGCTGGTAGGGGGAGCCACCATGAACAACATGCGTGCGATAGACCGGTCCAACACGACGCACGACATCAAGATCTCGTCCAAGGATGTGCGCGTCTCCTATGCCGGCACCGAAGCGATCAAGGGCGTCGATGTCGACATCCTCGACAAGGCCGTGACAGCCTTCATCGGCCCCTCTGGTTGTGGCAAGTCCACGTTCCTGCGCTGCCTCAACCGGATGAACGACACAATCGACATCTGCCAGGTGACGGGCGAGATCAAACTGGACGGTGTCGACATCTACGCCAAATCCATCGATCCCGTTCAGCTCCGCGCCAAAGTGGGGATGGTCTTTCAGAAGCCGAACCCGTTCCCGAAATCGATCTACGACAACATCGCCTACGGCCCGCGCATCCATGGCCTGACCAAGAACCGGGCCGAGCTTGATGAAGCCGTGGAGAGAAGCCTGCGTAAGGCCGCGATCTGGAATGAGGTCAAGGACCGGCTCGACGCGCCGGGCACAGGCCTTTCAGGCGGGCAACAGCAGCGCCTCTGCATCGCACGGGCCATCGCGACCTCGCCGGAGGTTCTTTTGATGGACGAGCCCTGCTCCGCGCTCGACCCCATTGCGACGGCGCAGGTCGAAGAGCTGATCGACGAGTTGCGCCAGAGCTACTCGGTAGTGATCGTGACCCATTCCATGCAGCAGGCCGCACGGGTCAGCCAGAAGACGGCGTTCTTCCATTTGGGCGAAGTGCTTGAGTACGACGACACTCAGAAAATCTTCACGAACCCGGACAACGAAAAAACGCAAGAGTACATCACCGGCCGTTTCGGCTGAAAGGGGCCGCCCTCGTGCGGGCGGAAACAAACATGGGCCGCCACATCGTTTCGTCCTTCGACGACGACCTGATCCTCATCCAGTCAAAGATCTCCGAAATGGGGGGGCTGTGCGAAGAGCTCTTGAGCCAAGCGCTCGAGGCCGTTGAGCGCAACGACATGACGCTCGCCCAGCGTGTGATCGACCGCGACAAGAAGGTCGACGCGTTGGAGATGGAGATCGAGGAGATGGCGACCACCATCATCGCGCTCCGCCAGCCAATGGCGCAGGATCTCCGCGTGCTGATCTCGGCGCTCAAGATCTGCTCAACGCTGGAGCGGATCGGA
>JBCCWM010000081.1:0-13667 GCA_039193505.1 Pseudomonadota bacterium
ACGATGGTGCCGCCTCCGGAGGCCACGGCTCTAGTCTATGCCACAGGCGCAGGTCGTGACCTCGCGCGTGACCACTTGGTCGGAGCCCTCGACCATGACATGCGTCGTACATGGCATGCAGGGGTCGAAGGACCTGAGCGCCCGCAGGATGTCGATCCCCTGGAAGTCGCTTTCGTCCTTGAACGCGGTCTCAATGATCGGAGTATTGAGGACCGCGCGTTCGTAGGGGCCGTGCTCGCCCCAGGGCGTCGCGGGGCAGGCGTTCACCGTGGACGGCGTGACGATCTGGTAGTTGGCCAGAAGCCCGTCCTTGATCTCGCAGTGATGGGTCAGAAACCCCCGGCCCGCACCCCAGAACCCGGCGCCGATGGCATGGCCCGTGGACGGGATCTCGAAGGGCGTCGCCACCTGCTTTTCGCCCTGTTTCTGCAGATCGAAGGCGCGCACCAGGTTTTCCATCGTCACGAGCAGGTTGAACGCGACGGCGTAGGCGCGCGCCCGGTTTCGCTCGAACGCATTCCAGACCTCGGGCACCTCCCATTCCAGCGTTTGCGCAGGCAGGGCCGCGCCCTCGGGGATGTTCAGAACAAGGCTGTGGCCCGTCGACCGGAAGTACTCGCTTTCGGGGATCTTCTGGGCCAGCGCCGAGATGTAGACCCGCGCATAGGCACCCGCCTCGAAAGTCTGACGATCCCAGGTGGGCGTTGTCGACCAGGAGTAGCGCTCCTTCCAGTTCTGCGCCCCGGGACGGGGGATCGTCGTCTTGTTCCAGGGATGGTTCGGCGAGAGTGGATTGCCCAGGGGATCGGTCTTGAACGGGTAGTCTTCCCACTGCTCGTAGTAGGAATGCTCGATGAACTCTTCGAGGCCGACATTTATGTCCGTCAGCCGCGTCGTCACCAGCTTGCCATCGACCACAACGCCCGGTGTCGACCAGCGCTTCTCGCCCCATTCGTTGCAGTTCTCGTAGGACGCGTCATAGTAGTCTTCGTGGTCCCACTGGCCGAGATCGACCATGGTCGCCGGGATGCGCCCGACATCGCGATAGCTGGGATCGCACTCGTAGAAGAAATCGAAGACGTCGTTCCAGATCGCCACGCATTTCTTGGCGTAGTCGAAGAACTCCTGAATGCGAAGGTAGAACTCGTTGAAGGTCGAGGTGGTGATCGTGGTCGTGACCCCGCCCGGAATAATCGTCTCGGGGTGCGGGTACTTGCCGCCCAACAGCACATAGGCTTCGCGCGCGACCCGCGTCATCTGCAGGGCTTCGAGGTAGAGCTTCCCGGTCAGCGGATTGAGATCGGTCATGATCTCGCCGATGGTTGCGTAGCCGTGTGTGTCCTTGCCCGGTGCGGCGGCCGATGTGGCCTTGTCCCAGATCTCGGGGTTCGTGGCCTTGACAAGGCTCTCAGAGAAATCGGGCCCCGACAGCACGAAAAGGTGCAACGGGTTGTCATAAAGATACTCGCAACTCAGCAGCAGGTTGCGCACGACTATTCCAAGGGGCGGCGGCTTGATCCCCAGCGCCATCTCTATCGAAAGCGCCGAGGCGGTGGAGTGGACGCCGCCGCAGACGCCGCAGGCACGCGACGAGATGAAGGCGGCGTCCCGCGGATCGCGGCCCCTGAGGATCACTTCGTAGCCCCGGAAGAGCGTTGCCATGGCATTGGTCTCGAGCACCTTGCCCGCGCCAAGATCGACGGTGGAATGGAAGGCCAGCGCACCCGCCACCCGGGTCACCGGGTCAAAGTCTACGTCGGCAAGCTGGCCGTTCTTGGCGGCGATCTCGCGCAGGGCGGCCTGGCGCTGTTCGAGCGTGCGGGTCTGGTATTCGTAGGGGTTCTTGATCCCCTCCTTCAGATGCGCCTTGCCGTTTTCGTCGAACTCAATCGGCAGATGTTCGAAACACATGCGGCCGCCCCTTCTTCGTTGTACTTCAGCGGCTGCCCGCGACCTTTACAATCGCCGCAAGATTGCCATTGGCCGCCAGGAGCGGCGCGACCAGGCCCGAAAGCCCGGCGTTGGTGTCGTCCAAGCGGCCGTTCAGGGGGGCGGTGTTGTCGCGGATGGCTGCAAGGCCGCCTGCGAGTTTCTCCAGATGATCGCCGCCGCGCTTCAGCGCGATGTAGATGCCGATCAGGTGGTAGGCGACCACCGCGACGATCACGAGAACGACGATCAGCGACACCCATCCGAGGAAAACGACCATCGCTCAGCCCTCCTTCGCGCGCTCTGACAAGAGGGTTGCAACCACTCCTGTCTTTTCCTCGATGGCCTGAGCCACGGGTCCCATCGCACGGGCGGTGGCCAGCGTGGTGTCGAGCGCCGGCACAGCCTCGGTATGGCCGGCGATCTTGACGCCAGCCTCCAGCATGTCGGCCAGGTAGTGCTCGATCGCCCGGGCCGCGGCCAGCGCGCGGCCGAGGAGCGACACCGCCACGGGGACGATCACCAGAACCACGACCAGCAGCGTCACGATCCAGATGCCGAGCGCGACCCCGGTCATGCCCGCCCCCCTTGCGCGACGATGGCGGCGTGGGCGCGCCCGAGCGTGCTGTCGACCGCGGTCAGACCCTCGGCGACGGCGCCCAGATCGCGGTTGAGCGCAGGGGCAGCCGCCGGAAGGTGCGAGGTCTCCCGCTCAATGGCCCGGAGGCCAAGGCGCAGCTTCGCGAGGTAGCTGTCCCCTCGCCCGCCTATGCTCTCCAGAAGTGCCACGATCCGGACGAGCGCGAGTGCCACGATGGCCAGAAAGACAAGCGCCGCGAGACATGTGATGAAGGTCAGAACTGAGATCATCCCGCTACCCCCTGTGCCAGATGCACCGCGGGCACGCGTCGCAATGCTCGGCATGATCCTCGATCGCCTTGGCGCTGGTCGCGATCCGGCCCGCGCGGCCCAGGATGCCCTCGACGAATTCATGCGTTTTGTAGATCGCCGCGATGTGGATCGTGTTGTTCGCCACGCGCTGCCCATTGGCCCAAACGACGGCGACCCCGTCCTCGATCGCCGCTGCCTCGCGGATGATCGCCCGCAAGAGGATCGCGACGACCAGCGTCACGACCAGGACGACGCCGATGGCCAGCCACCAGCTTGCGATCGGATCGGTTCCGGAAATCAGTCCCATCGCCCCCTCCTCAGGCTGCCGAGGTTTCGTTTTCGTGGCTCACCGCCTTGACGATGGCCTCCGCGTTGGCGTCGATGGCCCGGGCACCTTCCAGGAGATCCGCCGCCACCGCGTTGGTGCTTTGCAGCGCCCAGACCGAGCGCGTGTTCTCGTCGATCTCGGCAACGATCCCGGCGGCGGCCTCGGCCAGTCTGCGGATCCGCCGCGCCTGCAGCAGAATTCCGATCAGAAGAGCGGCCACGACCAGAACCACCACACCGCCGACGAGAAATCCAAGCGTCCAGAGTGTCATCCCGCTGTCCTATTCCGCCGCCATGCGTTCGGGGCTCTTGTCGAGAAACCGCCGGGCGGATTTCTGCAGCGCCTTCTGGCGATCCGATCCGGGCGAGAACTCGGTGCCCATCAACTTGACCTTCTCGTAGAAGTAGCTGACCGCCCCATCGACGGCGCTCGGCCGGCCGTTCACGTTGGCCCAGCCCGAGGGGACATCCCCTGTCTTCTTCCAGCGCGTCGTCATGTTGCGGCTGCGTTGGGTGTAGCGCCTCAAATACGAAATGAACGACCCGGCCCCGCGTGAAATGTTCGAGGACACCATCGTGCCGGGGGGTTTTTTGTAGAACGGGGCGAAGGCATCCGGGAAACCCGGCATGGTGCACCCGATGCAGATGCCGCCAGTGTTCATGCAGCCGCCGTTGTGCCCGATGGCCCCGCGCGAGACCATGTTGCACTGCACCACCGGACCCCAGCAGCCCAATTCGACCAGACATTCCTTCTGGCCGTATTCATCCGCGAACTTGCCTTCCTCGTAGTTCCCGGCCCGAACGCACCCGCGGTGCACGGTCGATTGGAACATCCAGGCCGGCCGCCCGAGCTCATCGAACTCCGGCAGCGGCCCGACCCCTGCGAGGAACATCAGAACCGAGGCCACGGTCTCGGTGATGTTGTCGCCCAAAGGCGCACAGCCGGGTATGTTGATCGGCGGCAGCCCCAGCGTGGAGAGATAATCCTTGCCCAGGTAGTCCATGACCGACATCGAGTTGGTCACGTTGCCGGTGGCCGCCGGAATGCCGCCCCATGTGGCACAGGTGCCGACCGCAATCACCGCCGCCGCGCCGGGCGCCAGATCCCGCAGCCAGTGCGCCGTCGGGATCGGCTGGCCGGTGGCATGATCTACCCCCATGCCCGACCAGTATCCGCCGAACGCCCCGGCGATATCCTCATCGGCGACAGAGCCTTCCTGGATGATGACATATGGCGCGCCGAGCTTGCCTTCCTTGGCGAGATGGTGCGCCGCCATGAAGTCCTTGCCCGCGGTGACGGACAGAACGGGGTGGTGCAGGATCACCTTGGGCAGACCAGGGATCGATCCGGTGATCAGCTGCTCGACCCGCGGGTTCTGTGCCCCGACCGCAGCAATCGAGCATCCATCGCAACTCATTCCGGCCAGCCAGAAGGCATGCACCTCGGCTATAGGTCCTTTGTCCAGCCCGAAGCGCGGAATATAGCCCTCGCGCGTCGCTGGACGCGCCTTTGCACGAATGCCATCGGCCGCCATGAAATCCTCCCATCCATATCGGCCGGATCAGTATGGAGGCTTGCCCCTAGGGCAAGGTCAAGCCTTGTCAAATTTTTTTTTCGCAGGCACAGTCTTCGTTGAGAAGCGCGCAGATGCAGCCCTCGGGCCGGTCGTCCGGCGTCCTTAGGAGATTGATGAACCGCATGTCGAGTTCGTCGAGCTTGCCCTGGAGCACCGCGATGTCGAGCGACATGGTCCGCCGCTTGTCGTCCAGCAGGGCCAGAAGCGATTTCCGCAACGTGGTTTCGTCCTGGCGCATCAGGTTCGAGATCGCGGCGAGCGGGAGGTCGAGCGCACGCAAGGCGACGATCTGCCGGGCACGGGCGACGGCGTTCGGCGGGTAGACGCGGTAGCCGTTGTCGCGCCGCTCGGCGGGGGACAACAGCCCGACGCTCTCATAGTGGCGGAGGGTCTTGGTCGAGACGCCCAGCTCCGCTGCCAACTCGCCGATTTGCATGGTCTGGTCTCAGGCGGCCGCCAGCCGGTCGATCTCTGTGGCGATCCGGCGGATGGCCGACACGCCGTCGCCGGTCGGGGCGAAATCGAAGGGTGACTGGGCCTTGCGCTCGGCCTCGACCATGCCGTCGTCCAGGGGCACCGCGCCGATGATCTCCATCCCGTGCTGGTCGCAGAAGGCGCGGATCGCCGCCATGTCGTCGTCGTTGCGCACCTTGTTGGCCACGACTTTGATGTGCGGAATGCCAAGCTCCTTTGCGAGGTCGGCGGTCCGCATCGCCGCCTCGAGCGACCGGTAATAGGGTTCCGCCACCACGAGCATCATGTCCACATGACGGGCCGTCCCACGTTTAAGATGCTCGAGACCCGCTTCCATGTCGGTCACCGTGTGCTCGCCGAAGGCCGTCAGCTCCGCGACCAGACCGCGCACCGCCCGATGCGAGGCGCACATGCAGCCTGAACCAGCGGTGCCATGGGCGGGCTGGCCCATGACGATCAGGTCGACATCCTTGGCGGCCGGCGCGGCATAGTCCGACATGATCTGTTCTCGCGGGATCGCGGGCACCATCTGGGTGATCCCGTCCACCTTATCTCCGGGCCGCATGATCGAGGCCGGGATGTAGGTGATCGCATCGGCCGCTTGCCGGCTCATGCCGAGCGTCAGGGCCAGATTGGGGTTCGGGTCGCCGTCGATCGCCAGGATCTTCCGTCCGGTCTCGGCGAAGATGCGGGACAGCGTCCCCGCAATTGTCGTTTTTCCCGAACCACCCTTGCCAACAGTAGCAATTTTCATGCGATCCTCCCTGAAAGTGTTATCTTGTGGCCCACTGAGGAGCGTGCATGAGCTTAACAAATGGGTGGAAACACGCGCGTGAACAAGTCCAAAGACGCTGACGACCGTTTGCCCTTAACGATCCTGACGGGCTTTCTCGGGTCTGGAAAGACGACGCTGCTGAACCGCTATATTCGATCGCCCGAGGGGGTCGATACTGCGGTCTTGGTCAACGAGTTCGGTGAGATCGACGTCGACGGGGCGGTGCTGGGCGCCGCGCTCGGCGACGCGCGGCTGCTGACGCTGCCCAATGGCTGCGTGTGCTGCGAGGTTCAGGAGGATCTGGCCGCGGCGATCATCGATCTTGCCGACAGGCGCGGGGCGTCCGACATCGGGCATTGCGTCATCGAGACCACGGGACTGGCCGAACCCGGCAGCATTCTGCGCGGGCTCGCGCATGATCCGCGCCTGCGCGCGCGCGTTGTCGCGGGCCAGACGATTACCGTGGCCTCGGCAGCCAGCACCGCGGCCGAGTTGAGCCGCTTTGCCGAAGCTGCGTCGCAGGTCGCCTTGGCGGACCGGATCGTGGTGACGAAGTCGGATATCGCAGACCCGGGCGCGGTTGCTCGCGCCATGGAGGAGCTGGCGGCGCGAAACCCGCTCGCCAAGATCGATGTTGCCGACGAGACCACGGATGTCGCCTGTCTCTTTCGTCCACCGGATCAGCCGTGCACTGTCCCTGCCACGGTCCGTCACGAGCACACCCATGGGATCGCGACGTTCTCGGTCTCGATGCCCGACGCCTTGGATGCGGACCTTTTCCGCGACGTGATGTCGTTCTGGATCATGCGCCACGCGGAGCGGCTTTTGCGGATCAAGGGCGTCGTTCGGTTTCGGGGGGACCCGACTGCGCGGCTCCTCAACGTCGTGCATGACGTTGCCGACATGAGACCTCTGGGCGACGCGGGTCCCTCGGCCCTCGTCTTCATCGGCATCGGCCTGCCCGAGACCGAGATACGCAGAGACATCGGTCGTTGCGTCTGAACGACCCGCGCACGCGGCCGGTTCTCAGACAAAGGGCACAATGCTAGCTTTTCCCTGCTCATTGGTGGGGGGAGACAAATGAGACACCTAAAGCGCGCCGTTCGGGCCACTGTTCTGGGCGCAGTAGCGTCCTCGGCGATTGTGGCAGGGGCTCTGGCCGAGACGACTTTCATCGTTGCCGTTCCGTCCGATCCAGGCCAGTTCAACCCTGCGATCACGACGGGCGCCCATGTGCACGCGGTTGCGGACTCGATGTTCAACGGGCTGGTCGCGCTCGACGAGACCCTGTCGCCAATTCCCGATCTGGCAACGGAGTGGACCGTCTCCGAGGACGGGACGACCTATGAGTTCAAACTTGCCGAAGCCACGTGGCATGACGGGACGCCGGTCACATCCGCGGACGTGAAGTTCACCTTCGAAGACGTCCTGTTTCAGCATCATGCCCGCACCAAATCGGGGCTGAGCGACGTCGTCACGGGGATCGAAACGCCAGACCCTCGAACCGTGGTCTTCCGGCTCTCGGCGCCGCACCCGGCGCTGCTGCGTCGCTTTGACGTCACCGAGGCGCCGATCCTGCCCAAGCATCTCTATGAGGGCGCCGGCGACCCGACGGAGGCTGCGCAAAATGCCAACCCCATCGGCACGGGACCCTATCGCTTCGTGTCGCACGCGCCGGGCGACCGGGTCGTGCTCGAAAAGAACGCCGACTACTTCAAGGGCGACACATCGGATGCCGACCGGGTGGTGTTTCGCATCATTCAGGACGCCGAGACCGCGCTTCTGGCCTTCGAGCGCGGAGAGGTCGACTACATCCCGCGGATCGGCGGGCAGAACATCGGCCGCGCCGAGGCGGCCGGCCAGGTCCTCACCGCGACCGCGGGCCCGGGCGGCGGCAATTGCATCATGACCGTCTCGTTCAATCTAGAGCGCGCGCTTCTGCAATCGGCCGATCTGCGCCGCGCCGTGGCGCAAGGCATCGATCGGGACCGGCTGAACGAGCAGGTCCTCTTCGGGCGCGGCAACGTGGCGAATGCCCCGTTCTCGAGCGCGATCGGCTGGGCCCACGCCGAGGAGGCGCTTTCGGCGCTCACCCACGATCCCGAGGCGGCGATGGCAGCGCTCGATGCCGCGGGTCTGGCTCCGGACGCGGACAATATCCGCGCCGAGATCGACATGGTGCATTTCCCGACCTTCAGCAAATACGCCGAGCTGATGGCGCAGGATCTGGCGGAGGTCGGGATCAAACTGACCTCGCGCCCCCTGGACCGTCCCGCCGCCATCGACGCGATCTTCAAGGAGCGCGACTTCGACACCAACCTGATTTCGTACTGCAACGGCGTGGACCCCGAGATCGGCATCAAGCGGATGTATGTGTCGGACAATATCGGCCCAATTCCGTTCTCGAACGCCTCGGCCTATCGCAACGACAAGATCGATGCGCTCTTCGCGGTCGCGGGCAGCACCGCCGACCAGGACGAGCGCGCCGAGGCCTATGGCGACATCCAGGCGATCCTCGCCGCCGATCTTCCCTATTTCTGGCTGGTCGAGACCGTCCGGATCACCGCCGCAAGCGACCGGTTCACGGGCTATCGGCCATGGACGGGACACTACCTCGAGACGCTTCGGCTCGTCGAATAGGCGGCGATGCTGCGGATCACGCTCCTCCGATCCGCCCAGGCCTTCGTGATGCTCTGGGCGGTCGCGACAGCGCTGTTTTCGCTCCTCCAGGCCGTCCCCGGCGGTCCTGTGACCGCCCTCACAGGCGACTTCGCCGACGCCGACACGGTGGCCCGGATCGAGGCGCGGCTGGGGCTCGATCAGCCCCTGGGAGAGCAATACCGACGGTTTCTCGGCCTTCTCGCCTCGGGCGACGTCGGGCACTCCTATACCTACGGGCGTCCCGCGTTGCAGGTCGTCTGGGCGCACCTTCCTGCAACGCTGATCCTCGCCGTTCCCGCAATCCTGCTGGCTGGACTGTTGGGCCTGCCGCTTGGCATCAGAGCGGCGCGGGGCGGCCGGTTGTCGGCGCTGATCAAGGCCGCGGCGCTCATCGCCTTCGCGATGCCTGTCTTCTGGCTGGGCCACATGCTGCGGCTCACACCCGGCTTCGGAGAGGTCTTTCCGGTTCAGGGCATGGCGGATGCCCGGGCCTTTCACGAGGGCGTCGCCCATGCGCTCGATGTGGCGCACCACGCCGTTCTGCCCTGTTTGACGCTGGTTCTGCATCAGATGGCCTACACCGTCCTGATCACCCAGCGCGCGATGGTGTGGCAGATGGGCCGCCCATACATTCGGACCGGGTTCGCAAAGGGCGCGTCGCGACGCCGTGTGGAGTGGCACCATGCCTTGCCCAATGGCGCCGCCCCGATCATCGCGCTTTTCGGCAACCGGATCGGCTGGTTCCTGTCGGGCGCGATCCTCGTCGAAGTGGTCTTTGCCTGGCCGGGACTTGGACAGCTGACTGTGGCCGCGATCCAGAACCGCGACACGCCCCTCGTCGTCGGGATTGTCTTGGTGGGCTGCCTCTTCACGATGCTCGGCAACTTGCTGGCGGATCTCGCGCAGATGGCGAGCGATGTGCGGCTCCGGGATGGGACCGACACGGCGTGAGTGCGATCGAGCAAAGATCGATCTATGCCACAGGTATCTTCTGGCGACCGGGGCGCGTTCTTGCGGTTGCTCTGCTCCTGCCGGTCCTTGTGGCGGCCCTTTTTCCGGAGGTGTCCGCGCCCTTCAATCCGCAGGGCTCCGCCGGCGCCGCGCTCACGCCGCCGGGACCCGATCACCTCCTCGGCACGGACGATCTTGGGCGGGATCTTCTGTCGATGCTGGTTCATGGGGCGCGGAGCGCCATCGTTCTCGCGGCCGCGGCGGTCGTTCTGACGATCGCCGTCGGCGGAGGTCTCGGGATCGTCGCCGGTCTGGCTGGCGGCCTGGCGGACGCCGCCCTCATGCGTTTTGCCGAGTTCATAGCCATCCTGCCGCGGCTTCTGGTTCTCTTGTTGCTGGCAACGCTGCTCGGCCCTTCGCTCGAGCTTGCGGCCATAACCATCGGCCTGATGTCTTGGCCTGGGCTTGCGCGCATTGTGCGCGCTGAGACACGGGCCCTGAAACACGCCGAACATGTCCTGGCGGCCCGTGCCCTTGGCGCCTCCGAGTGGCGGATCGGCGTGCGGCATGTCGCGCCCGCGGCGCTTGTCCCGGCGTTCTCTGTGATCGGACCCATCGCCACGGCGGCGATCCTGACGGAAGCGGGCTTGAGCTACCTCGGCCTTTCGGATCCCGAACTGATCAGCTGGGGCGATCTGGTCCGAAACGGCCAGCGGTTCTTTCACCAAGGCTGGTGGCTTTCCCTGTTTCCGGGGATGGCCATCGTCGCAACGTGCCTCGGCCTCACGCTTTTGGGGCTCGACGAAACCGACGGGGGCGGGCCGCACGCCACGTGACGGACCGCGACCCTGCGTCGCTTGCCAGTTGGCCCGGTGCGGATAGGCTGGCTTGGGAGTAGGAGTGCAGTCCATGTGTCTCGGGATCCCCGGACAGATCGTCGAAATCGCAGATGCGGCGACCAACATCGCCGTGGCCGACGTCTCTGGCGTCCGGCGCAAGGTGAACGTGACCTGCGTGGCCGGGGACGACGTGAACGACCTCGTTGGCTGTTGGGTGCTCATTCATGTCGGCTTTGCGATGGCGCTCATCGACGAGGACGAAGCGCGCAAGACCATGGAAACGCTGGTCAGTCTCGGCGAGGCGCAGGAGGAGTTCGACGCCATGTTGGCCGGCGACCGGGCTGTGGCGGGTATCCCGTGAAGTACATCGAGGAGTTCCGCGACCCGAAGGCTGCCCGCGGCGTGATCGACGCCATCGCACACGCGGCGGATGAGATCGGCGCGACGCGCGACGCCCCGGTCAGGATCATGGAAATCTGCGGTGGGCACACCCATGCCATCTTCCGCTACGGGCTCGACAAGCTCGTTCACGAGGGGATTGAGTTCATCCATGGTCCCGGATGCCCGGTTTGCGTCCTGCCGATGAGCCGCGTCGACGAATGCATCGAGATCGCCGAGAGGCCGGAGGTCATTTTCACCACCTTCGGCGACGCAATGCGGGTGCCGGGGACAGGCAAGTCCCTCCTGCAGGCGAAGGCAGCGGGCGCGGATGTGCGGATGGTCTATTCGCCGCTCGACGCGCTTGAGCTGGCGCGCCGCAATCCCACGCGCCAGGTGGTGTTCTTCGGACTGGGCTTCGAGACGACGACGCCCTCCACGGCACTGTCCATCCAGCAGGCGGACCGCGAGGGCCTCAGGAACTTCACCGTATTCTGCAACCACATCACTGTGCCGCCGCCGATCAAGGCCTTGCTCGACGACCCAAATATGGTTCTGGACGGGTTTGTCGGGCCTGGTCACGTCTCGATGGTGATCGGCACGCGGCCCTACGACTTCATTCCGCAGGACTACGGCAAGCCGATTGTGGTTGCGGGGTTCGAGCCGCTCGATCTGCTCCAGTCGGTTCTTATGGTGCTCCGCCAAATCGCCGAGGGCCGGGCCGAGGTCGAAAACCAGTACGCCCGCGTGGTTCGCAAGGAGGGCAACGCCGCCAGTCTTGCCGCCGTCCACGCCGTCTATGAGCCGCGCCCGTCTTTCGAATGGCGAGGGCTGGGCGAGATTGACAAGTCCGGTCTCAGAATTCGCGACCGCTACGCCGCATTCGACGCTGAGGTGCGGTTTGGTGTCGGCTACGGAGCCGGGCCGCGCAAGATCGCGGAGCCTGAGGGCTGCTCCTGCGGGTTCGTGATGACAGGGCGCATGAAACCCACCGGGTGCTCGATGTTCGGCTCCGAATGCACGCCGGAAACGCCGCTTGGCGCGCTTATGGTGTCCTCCGAGGGCGCCTGCGCGGCCTACTGGCAATATGGCGGCAGGCGCCAGGCGGCCGAGACAGAGCTAGCAGATCCGCGGTAGCTGATCGCCGACCAGCATATCGACGATACGCTGGCCGCCGAACACAGTGGTCATTGTCACCGGGACCGGACCCTGCTCGATCGCGCGCCCGATCACCACGGCCTCCCGTCCCGCTTCCGTGTCGCGCATGGCGGCCAGCGCGGCCTCGGCCTCGGCTTCGGGCACGAACAGGACCAGCGTGCCTTCATTGGCGAGATAGAGCGGGTCCAAGCCTAGGATCTCGCACATGCCCTTGACCTCGGCCCGGACAGGAAGGCGGTTTTCGTCGATCTCGACGCTAACGGCTGCGGCCTCCGCCATCTCGTTCAGTGCGGAGGCCACGCCGCCCCGCGTGGCGTCTCGCGCAGCGCGCACCCCGGGCGCGGCGCGCAGGACCGCCTGCATCAGACCAGACAGCGACCGGCAATCGCTCTCAATCGGGGCGGAGAGAGCCAGATCCCCGCGTGCGGCCAGAATTGTCGCCCCATGATCGCCGAGAACGCCGCTGGCAATGGCAATGTCTCCCGGCTCGATCAGGTCCGAGGACAGTGCGCGGCCCTCTTCGATGACCCCAAGGCCCGACGTGGTGATGTAGAGGCCGTCGGCCGATCCGCGTTCCACGACCTTCGTGTCTCCGGTCACGATGCGCACGCCCGCCTGTTTTGCCTCCGCGGCCATGGTGCCGACGATCCGACGCAGGCGCTCGACGTCGAAGCCTTCTTCGATGATGAACGAGGCCGACAGCCAAAGCGGCTGAGCGCCGCCCACAGCGAGATCGTTGATGGTTCCGCAGACCGCGAGCGATCCGATGTTGCCCCCCGGGAATTCGAGGGGCGTCACCACAAAACTGTCGGTGGTGAACGCAAGCGCGGCACCCGGCCGTGAAAGCGTCTCGGCCGAGAGGCGCGCCTGGTCCTCCATCCCCGGCGGATCGAATGCGGGGACGAACACGCTGCCGATCAGGGCTTGCATCGCCTTTCCGCCGCCCCCGTGGGCCAAAGTGATCCTGTCGTCGCGCAGGACCGGCGCGCTGCTGCGCCGTGAGCGTGGCGTCATCCCGCACGTCCTCTCGCCAGCGCAATCGCCGCCTGCCCCAGGGCAAGCCCGCCGTCGTTGATTGGCACGCGGCCGGGCCCACACAGCCGAAAATCGGCGAGTTGCCGCACCATCTCGTCCAGAAGCCGCAGGTTTTGAAAGCACCCTCCGGTCAGTGCGATGGTGGTGGCACCGGCTGTCTCGGCGCTCCGGCGCGCGGCGTCGGCAAAGGCCGACGCCAGTCCTGCATGAAACCGTGCTGCCATCACGTCTTGGCCGACCTCGCGACGCATATCCTCCACCAACGCATCGAAGAGCGGGGTGGGATCGATCTCTCCGCCAGCCAAGT
Organism: Pseudomonadota bacterium; assembly: GCA_039193505.1. Lineage (GTDB taxonomy): Bacteria > Pseudomonadota > Alphaproteobacteria > Rhodobacterales > Rhodobacteraceae > Algicella. The sequence continues at coordinate 13,303 of JBCCWM010000081.1, forward strand.
CCAGGGCGTACGCGCCGGCCTTCGGCCCGGCGCGACGCGCAAGGACCTCCAGCCGCATCGCAGCTTCGCCCTCATAGCACGGGCCGAAGGGTCTGATCCCAAGGCACGCCGCGACGGCATCGAAGAGCCGGCCTGCGGAGCTCGACTGCGGTGCATTCACGCCCGCCGAGATCGCCGAGCGCAGGAGATCCAACGGGGCGTCCGGAAAGAGCCTCTCCGCCACATCCGAATGACCGGCCATGTCGAGCCTCGCGACGGCGTTCCGCCACGGCTCTCGCTGCGCCTGATCGCCGCCCGGCAGCGGTGCCGACCGCAGCCGGACCGCACGGCGCGCCTCGGCATATCCGCCGACGAGCACCTCCCCG
>JBCCWM010000082.1:0-13664 GCA_039193505.1 Pseudomonadota bacterium
ACACCCCATCTGCGGGGCCGCACGTCGAAGCCCTGGGCGGTGTCGGAGCGCTTCACGATCTGGAGTGTCCCCCGTTTCCGATCCGGTCGAGCGCGCCGCGAAGCTTCGGCCCTGCAGAGCCGCCGTCGGCGAAGGCATGCCTGAGCCGGGGGCACGATCTGCCGAGTGAGGCGAGCACAGCGGGTGGACCATCGCGGTTCCGGACGTCGGCAGCATGGACACCGAGACCGAAGAGCAGCCCGATGGTGTCAACGACGCCGTGACGTTTGCGCCCGTTGATCTTCTTGCCAGCGTCATGACCCCGAAAGCCGCCGCGTTCCGTGGTTTTCACGCTCCGGCGCTCGATCGCTCCGGCGCTCGGTTGAGCCTCGCGGCCTTCCAACTCGCGTGTCTCCAGAGCGAGAGCGAACCGGAGTGTCGGCAAGAGCCCGCTGTCGCGCCAGTCACAGAAAGAGCGCTGAGCGGTCGAGTACGCTGGTAGATCCTTCGGCAACATCGCCCACCGGCAGCCGGTCGTCACGATGGTGAGGGGAACGTCTGCGACCTCCCGAAGCTTTGCTGTGCGCGGGCGGCCCAAAGGGTTCGGCGACGGCATGAAGGGCCAGATCAACGCCCGTTCGCGGTCCGTCATGTCGCTTGCGCAGCGCGCCGCACTCCGCCGATCCGCTAAGCGGGCGGCTTCGATCCACGGCACGGTCGGCTCTGCCCAGTGTGGCGGCCGGACACAATCACACCCCGCCGAACCCGTCCAACGCTCTTCGCGTCGGACTCTTGGACCCGACACATCGAGGCAGTTGACCGGCGACGCCCTCGGGGGACGGCAACGCCGAGCGGCGTCGCACGGATTTGAGTGGATGCGGCCGGCGAAGGCCAGGTGCGCAACCATAGCTACATGGGACCGCACCAACAGACTTGCCCCGCTTACTCGCAAATCCGAGACCCGGGTCGTCAGGGGGTTTGTGGGCCTTGGCGCAGATCGGCCTGATGCCGGCGGGCAGAGTGCCGGGCTCGTCGAGCGATGGCCGTGTCGGCGCGCACGCGGTTGAGTGGTGGTCTCGGCCGAGGACGCTCGCGCTGCGGCTCCGCGTGAGTGGCCGAGCAACAAGTTGATGATGCGCCTCGGTCGGTTCGTGGCGCGTGGACGTCGCCCCGCCCCTCGTTACACGGTGTTCCGCCGCGCGCCCATGCCACAGCGGCTGGGCCACAGCACCCTCCGGAGAGTTCGCGTTTGGCTGCTGGACCAGAGCGAGCGAGGTCCGATGCAGCGCTCCAGCAGCCGATGCGCTTCCACGCTTGTGGCGAGGGCAGGGGTCATTGGCTCAGGGCGGCTCCGGCCCTCGCGTCCGCCCCTTCGAACGCACCGCTTTGGCTGCGTCAAGCGGCGTCTCTGGCCAAAAGGCAACGAATCATTGGTTTCTTCCCGAGGACGGGGTGGTCCCCGATGTCTGTTCGTGTTTTGCTCGGAACATGTCGTTTTTGTACGTCCGGCGCGGTCAGACCGCGCTGAGGCTCAACCAAACAAAACCACTGCCGGGTGCATCGACGCCCGGTGGATCACACAGGGACAGTTCATGACCGATACTCCGAAATCCGTGTTGTTGGATCGCCTCGCTGCTGCAGCGCGCAGCGGTCGCTTGTCGCGCCGCGATTTTATGTCGACCGCGCTCACGGCCGGTGTGACGATGACAACAGCGACCGGGCTCTGGACCACGTCGGCGGCCGCGCAACCGAAGCAGGGCGGCACCTTCCGGGTCGGGATCCACGACAACAACACCTCCGACACACACGATCCAGGCACCTATCTTTCCGTCCAACAGATTTTCCTCACCCATACACACCGGAGCTACCTGACGCTGATCAACACCGATCAGACGCTCGGCGGCGATGTGGCGAGCGAGTGGTCGGGCTCGGCGGACGCGTCCGAGTGGACGTTCACCCTGCGGGAGAACGTGAGCTTCCACTCCGGCAAGGCGATGACAGCCGACGATGTGATCGCATCGATGAACCACCACCGCGGCGAGGCCTCGACCTCGGCTGCAAAATCGCTGCTCGCCGACGTGACCGAGATCGTCAAGAACAGCGACTTCTCCGTCACGTTTAAGCTTGCCGGGCCGAACGCAGACCTGCCCTGGCTGATGACGGACTACCACCTCGCGATCTGCCCGGCCAATGATGACGGCACGATCGACTGGCAGTCGGCCGATGGCACCGGCCCCTACCGGATCGTGGAAGGCGAGCATGGCGTGGGCTTCAGCCTTGTCCGCCACGACGGCTGGCACCTCGAAGGCGCCTATTTCGACGCGGTCGAGATGCTGGCGTTGAACGATCCGAACGCGCGCCAGACAGCCCTTGTGACGGGCGATGTCGACGCGGTGTCCGCGATCGATCTCAAGACCATGGCGCTGATGGCCCGGAACCCGCAGCTCGTCGTCGAGAACGTGCCCTCGGCCTCCGCGATCACGATGCCGATGCACACCAACGTCGCGCCCTTCGACAATGTCGACGTGCGCATGGCGCTGAAGCTTGCGATGAACCGCGAGGAGATCGTCGAGAAGATCGCCTTCGGCGCGGCGAGCGTCGGCAACGACTTCCACCACTCGCCGGCGCAGCCCTACTATCCCACGGACCTCGAGCAGCTCTCCTACGACCCGGATCGGGCGAAGTCGCTCCTCGCGAATGCGGGGATGGAGGGCCTTACGGTCGACTTCTCGACGACCGAGTCGATCTTCTCCGGCGCCGTCGATATGGGTGTGCTCTATGCCGAGCAAGCCAAGGCAGCAGGCATCACGATCAATGTCGTGCGCGAGCCATCGGACGGCTACTACTCGGACGTTTGGCTGAAAAAGCCCTTCTGCGCCGTTGCCTGGGGCGCGCGCCCGACACCGGACGTGATGTACTCGCTCGCCTACAAAGCGGACGCGGCCTGGAACGAGAGCTTCTGGATCAACGACCGCTTCAACGAACTGCTCCTCCAGGGCAAGTCGGAGCTCGACGACGCCAAGCGCTCGGAGATCTACCGCGAGATGGCGGTCATCGCGCGCGACGATGGCGGCACGATCATCCCGTTCTTCCGGAACTTTGTCTACGGACGGCGCGCCAACGTCATGACCACCGGCCAGCTCGCCGCCAGCTGGGAGATGGATGGCTGCCGCGCCGCGAGCCGCTGGTGGTTCGCCTGATCTGCGCCTGACGGAGGGCGCTCCCCCGGGGGCGCCCTCGCATTTTCAGGGGCAGGTCCACATCCTCTTTCGCCGGCCCCTTTTCCGCGACGGCTGCTTGCTCACCCACCTCCCGTCGCCAAAAAACAAGGAGCCTTGCGATGGGAGATATTCTCCAACTGGTCGCCAAGCGGCTTGGATTGGGGCTCTTGACGCTACTGGTCGTCTCGATCCTGATCTTTTTTGCCGTCGAACTACTGCCGGGCGACATTGCCCAAGCCGTTCTCGGCCAGGGCGCCACCGAAGAGACCGTCCGCGCGCGGCGCCTGGAGCTCGGCCTCATCGCCATCGACCCGGCCACAGGCGAGACCTACGACGTGAACCCGCTGGTGCGCTACTTTCAGTGGCTGAGCGGTGCGGTCGTCGGCGATTTCGGCGTCTCCCTCGCCTCGGGCGATCCGGTCACGGAGGCGATTTCCGAGCGCTTCCTCAACACCCTCTTCCTCGCCTCCTACGCGGCTGTGATCTCTGTGCCGCTGGCGATCCTCCTTGGTGTTGTGGTGGCGCTTCTGCGGAACTCGATCTTCGACCGCGTTGCAAACGTGCTCACGCTGACCTCGATCTCGAGCCCCGAGTTCTTCCTCGGCTACATCCTGATCCTGTTCCTTGCGGTCCGCACCCAGATGTTCCCAGCGATCGCCAGCCTGTCGGGCGACATGACTTTTGGCGAGTTGCTGAACCGCACGTTCTTGCCGGCCTTGACCCTCGTCCTCGTGGTGCTTGCACACATGATGCGGATGACGCGGGCGGCGATCATCAACCTTCTGGCCTCCCCCTATATCGAAATGGCGCGGCTCAAAGGTGTGCCGCCCTGGCGGGTGATCGTACGCCATGCGCTGCCGAACGCCTGGGCGCCGATCATCAACGTGGTCGCACTCAACCTCGCCTACCTGATCACGGGTGTCGTGCTTGTGGAGGTCGTTTTCGTCTACCCGGGCATCGGTCAGTTGCTCGTCGATGCGGTGGCCAAGCGAGACTTCCCGATCGTGCAGGCCTGCTGTCTGATCTTCGCGGCGACCTTCATCCTTCTCAACCTTGCGGCGGATGTCGGGTCGATCCTGACCAATCCGCGCTTGCGGCATCCGAAGTGAGGCGGTCATGAGCGTTTTCGTTGTTCTCTACTACGCCTTCCTCGTCGGCGCCTCCTGCCTTGCGGCATTCTTCAACCAGCGCCAGATCTTCATCACGCTCTTTTCGCTGACGCTGGTCTCCTTCGTCCTCGGGATCATCGGGGGTGTGCCCGCCCTCCGCTTTGTGGCGATCTCGGCCGCGCTGCTGGCCTTCGCGGGGGGGGTCTCCTACGCCTTTCGGGAGTTTCTGATCATCATCAGCCCCGACGAGACCGCGAAGGAGCTCCGAACCGCGCCGCTGACAGCGGCATTCGGCATGTTCGTGATCTTCACCTACGCGATCGCCGGGCTCTTCGCACCCTGGATCGCGCCGCATGGCGAGGCGGAGATCATCTCCTCAGCATTTGCACCTGCGGATGAGAACATGCTCCTCGGCGCGGACCAGCTCGGCCGGGACATGTTCAGCCGGATCATCTACGGCGCCCGAAACTCCGTTGGGCTTGCGCTCGTCGCGACGACCCTTGCATTCGTCATCGGGGCCGTCGCCGGCATGCTCGCCGCCGTCAAGGGCGGCTGGACCGACCAGGTCATCGGGCGGATCGCCGACGTGATCATGTCCGTCCCCTCCCTCATCTTCGCGCTTCTGATGCTCTCGATCTTCGGAACCGCGCTCTGGGTGATCGTCCTCGTGGTCGCCGTGATCTACTCCCCACGTGTCTTCCGCCTGACCCGTGCGGTCGCGGGCAACGTCGTGGTGATGGACTATATCGAGGCCGCGAAACTCCGCGGCGAGGGGGACTGGTACCTGATCCGCAAGGAGATCCTGCCCAACTCAACGGCCCCGCTCATCGCGGAGTTCGGACTGGAGTTCTGCTTTGTGTTCCTTCTCATGTCGGGGCTCTCGTTCCTCGGCCTCGGGATCCAGCCGCCGACGGCAGATTGGGGCTCGATGGTGAAGGAGAACGCGACGCTGATCTCCTTTGGCGACATCACACCGCTTATCCCTGCCGCTGCCATCGCGCTTCTGACGGTGGCGGTGAACTTCGTTGTGGACTGGATGCTCTACCGGTCCTCCGGCCTCAAGGAGTGATCCGATGACAGACTTGGAACAGAAAATCGAAGAGATTGGGCCTGCGAAGAAAAAGGATGTCCTCCTCAAAGTCCGGGACCTCCGGATCGAGGGCTACTCCGACGAGACGTGGTTCGAGATCGTCCACGGCGTCGACCTCACCCTTCACAGGGGGGAGGTCCTCGGGCTGATCGGCGAGTCGGGCGCGGGCAAGTCCACCATCGGTCTCGCCGCCATGGGCTTTGCGCGGGACGGCTGCCGGATCTCCGGCGGCACGATCGAGTTCGACGGGATGGAGCTGACGACCACGCCTGAGAGCGCCCTCCGCGCGCTTCGCGGCTCGCGCATTGCCTACGTGGCACAGTCGGCCGCGGCCTCCTTCAACCCGGCGCACAAGATCATCGACCAGCACACCGAGGCACCCATCCAGTACCGCATCCGCAAGCGCACAGACGCGCAGGAGGATGCCATGGAGCTCTATGAGCGGTTGCGTCTTCCCAACCCCGACGAGATCGGCTTTCGCTACCCCCACCAGGTGTCGGGAGGGCAGCTCCAGCGGGCGATGACGGCGATGGCGATGGCCTGCCGGCCGGATCTGATCATCTTCGACGAGCCGACAACGGCGCTCGACGTGACGACCCAGATCGAAGTGCTGGCCGCCATCCGCGACATCGTCGATCAGTTCGACACGGCGGCGATCTACATCACCCACGATCTCGCCGTGGTGGCGCAGATGGCCGATACGATCAAAGTCCTTCTAAAAGGCAACGAGGTTGAGGAAGCCTCGACCGAGGACATGCTCGAGCGCCCGAAGGAGGAGTACACGAAGTCCCTCTGGGCGGTGCGGAGTTTCGAGCGCCCGCAAAAGGCGCGGCCCGAGGGCGGCGCGCCCGTTGTCTCGGTGCAGGGTGTTCACGCGGCCTATGGGCCGGTCAAGGTTCTCGAGGATGTCTCGATGGACATCTACGAGGGGATGACCGTCGCGGTCGTGGGCGAATCCGGCTCCGGCAAATCGACGACGGCGCGCTGCATCACCGGGCTCCTCCCACCGACCGAGGGCCGGATCCTCTTCCGCGGCGAGGAACTTCCGGCCCGCTACCGGGACCGGAGCAAGGACCAGCTGCGTCAGGCGCAGATGATCTATCAAATGGCCGACACCGCGCTCAACCCGAAGATCCGGATCTCCGACATCATCGGGCGGCCCGCCAAATTCTACTCGGGCCTCACAGGTGCCGCATTGAAGAGCCGGGTCGATGAGCTTCTGGACCTGATCGAGCTTGAGCCCGGCAAGTTCTACAACCGATATCCGCCTGAGCTCTCTGGCGGGCAGAAGCAGCGCGTCGGCATTGCCCGCGCGCTTGCCGCTGAGCCCGCCTTCATCATCTGCGACGAGGTCACATCCGCCCTCGACCAGTTGGTGGCCGAGGGGATCCTGAAGCTCCTCGACCGGCTCCAGCGGGAGCTGAACCTCTCCTACATGTTCATCACCCACGACCTCGCCACGGTCCGCGCGATCGCCGACGAGGTGGTGGTGATGCAACGCGGCAAGGTCGTCGAGCAGGGCGCCAAGGAGGAGATGTTCAAGCCGCCCCATCATCCCTACACCGACCTCCTCCTGTCCTCGGTGCCAGAGATGGACCCGAACTGGCTCTCGACGTTGCTCGAGGAGCGGGGCGTCGACAATGTGGGCGAGGCCGCAAGGGTCTGACGACCAAGCGCGGTGCGGCACGCCGGCTCAGTGGATCCGGCTCAGTGGATGTGGGCGGTCGCGGGGACACGTGCTCCGCATCCGGCCTCCAACCCAGGGCCGGTGCTGTGCCACAATCCCCTTTGACTGGGGCGGCCTAGAGGCCCCTGCATCGATCCCAAACCGGCAAACTCCGCGGCATCGACAGCCGATGGCCCGGGCCGCCGGTTTTGCGGCGAACGTGACGAGCGCCGCGCCGCCGCGTTCGGACCCGTTCGGCACCGGCTGTTGCCCTGGTCCCCGACCGTTGCATCACACCCGCGCCTTGATCGGCCGGGCGGCGAGAAACGGTCTAGGTTCGCATCGTCGTGGTGCGTGTTGCGGGTCGGGCGCCGCACTCGTCGCAAGCATTTTTCTTTTGGTCATTTGAACGCTGCAGCGTGGGCAGGCAGTCGGTGCGCTCTGCGGCCCGGACGATGGGTCTGACCGGCATTTCCGGTGTTCTTCCAACCCGAATTGCGCGATGTCTGACGGGCAGAGACTTTGGGGGCGCCGCGCATGGCCATTCTCGCCAGCATCCACCACCTGACCCATTACACATATGACCAGCCGGTGGTGATGGGCCCGCAGGTCGTGCGGCTCCGGCCCGCACCGTGGAGCCGCACGCGGGTGATCTCCCACAGCCTCAAGGTCCGCCCGGGCGACCACTTCGTGAACCACCAGCAGGACCCCTATGGCAACTGGCTGGCGCGCTTCGTTTTTCCCGAGCCCGTGCGCGAGTTTCGGATCGAGGTCGACCTCGTCGCCGACATGACGGTCTACAACCCCTTCGACTTCTTCGTCGAAGACGCGGCGGAGACCTGGCCCTTCGTCTACCCAGACGACCTCGGCCCCGACCTCTCGATCTATCGCGAGGTGGAGGGCGGGGGTCCGCATCTCGACAGGTTCATCGCCGGGTTCGAGATGAAGGGCGAGCGGACCATTGACGTGCTGGTGGCCCTCAACCGCCAAGTGGCCGACGGGGTGGAGTATCTCATCCGGATGGAGCCCGGCGTGCAGACGCCGGCCGAGACGCTCCAGAAGCGCTCGGGCTCCTGCCGAGACTCGAGCTGGCTCCTTGTCCAGGTCCTTCGCAAGCTCGGCTTCGCGGCGCGGTTCGTCTCGGGCTACCTCATTCAACTGAAGCCCGATCTCAAGGCGCTCGACGGCCCGTCGGGGACCAAGGTCGATTTCACCGACCTGCACGCATGGGTCGAGGTGTATCTGCCGGGCGCCGGCTGGGTCGGCCTCGACCCGACCTCCGGGCTTTTGGCGGGGGAAAGCCACATTCCGCTGGCAGCGACACCCCATTACCGGAACGCGGCGCCCATTGCGGGCGGGTTCACATCGGCGACACCGCCGGAAGTCGATTTCGACTTCGACATGAAGGTCGCGCGGGTGGCAGAGCATCCGCGGATCACCAAGCCCTTCTCGGACGAGGCGTGGCAGCGGCTCGACGCGCTGGGCAAAAAGGTCGATGAGGCGCTCGACGCGGGCGATGTGCGCCTAACCATGGGCGGGGAGCCCACCTTCGTCTCGATCGACGACTATGAAAGCGAGGAGTGGAACACGGCGGCCGTCGGCCCGACCAAGCGGGACCGCGCCGATCAGTTGATCCGGCGGCTCCGCGCGCGCTTCGCCCCCGGCGGGTTCCTCCACTACGGTCAGGGCAAGTGGTACCCGGGCGAGACGCTGCCGCGATGGACCTTCTCGCTCTTCTGGCGGCGGGACGCAAAGCCGATCTGGCACGACCTTGAGCTCGTCGCGGAGGAGAGCGCGGAGGGCGCGACGGCCGAGGGCGCCGAAGCGCTGCTCACCGGGATTGCGGCGCGGTTGGAGGTCCCCACCGAGAACGTTCTGCCGGCCTATGAAGACCCTGCGGAGTGGATCGTGCGCGAGGCTCGGCTGCCGGACAATGTGAGCCCCGCAAACTCAAAGCTCGAGGATGCCGAGGCCCGGGCGCGCATCGCGCGGGTCTTTGACCGGGGGCTCACCACGCCGGCGGGGTATGTGCTGCCGGTCCAGCGTTGGCAGACGCGCGCGGCGCGCGGCTGGCGGTCAGAGCGGTGGCGGCTGAGACGGGGCAATGTCTTCCTGGTGCCAGGCGACAGCCCCGTGGGATTTCGACTGCCGCTCGGCTCCCTCCCCTATGTGCCCCCGATGCAGTACCCCTACGTCTACCCGACCGATCCGACCGTACCCCGCGGCCCTCTTCCGGACTATGCGCCGATCGCGCCGAGCCAGCGCGTCGCCGAACGGCGGGCCGATCCCCCGCGGGCCGAACAGATCCCGCAAGAGCTCGGCGAGGTCGGCGGCGCGGTCCGAACTGCCGTCGCGGTGGAGCCTCGAGACGGCAGGCTGTGCGTCTTTATGCCCCCTGTGGAGGACATCGAGGACTATCTCGAGCTCCTCGCCGCCGTCGAAGGCGCGGCGGCCGCCACCGGCCTTCCCGTTCACATCGAGGGCTACACCCCGCCGAACGATCCGCGCCTGAACGTGATCCGGGTGGCGCCGGATCCGGGCGTGATCGAGGTCAACATCCACCCTGCCGGCACCTGGGCGGAGTGCAAGGCGATCACCGATGCCGTCTATGAGGAGGCGCGGCAGACGCGCCTCGGTGCCGACAAGTTCATGATCGACGGCAAGCACACCGGGACAGGCGGCGGCAATCATGTTGTGGTCGGCGGCGCGACCCCGAATGACAGCCCGTTCCTCCGCCGCCCCGATCTCCTGCGCAGCCTGATCCTCACCTGGCTCCGGCATCCCTCGCTCTCCTACCTCTTTTCGGGCGTTTTCATCGGCCCGACCTCGCAGGCCCCGCGGATCGACGAGGCGCGCCATGACAGCCTCTATGAGCTCGAGATGGCTCTCGAGCAGATCCCCGCGCCTGGGAATGGCGTGCCGCCGCAGCCCTGGCTGATCGACAGGCTGCTGCGGAACATGCTGATCGACGTGACCGGCAACACCCATCGGGCGGAGATCTGCATCGACAAGCTCTTCTCCCCGGACGGACCCACCGGGCGTCTCGGTTTGGTTGAGTTCCGTGGCTTTGAGATGCCGCCCGAGCCACGGATGAGCCTCGCGCAACAGCTCCTCCTCCGCGCGCTGATCGCGCGGCTCTGGCAGACGCCCCTCAGCGGGCGGCCCGTGCGCTGGGGCACTGCGCTCCACGACCGGTTCATGCTGCCGCATTACGTCTGGGCGGACTTCCTCGAGGTGCTGCGCGACCTCTCCGATCACGGCTTCCCGATGGACCCGATCTGGTTCGAGGCGCAAGCCGAGTTCCGCTTTCCCTTCTGCGGCGAAGTCACCTACGAGGGCGTGACGCTCGAGGTCCGCCAGGCGCTCGAGCCCTGGCACGTCCTCGGCGAGACCGGGGCGATCGGCGGCACAGTGCGCTACACCGACAGCTCGGTGGAGCGCTTGCAGGTCAAGCTGACCGCCCCGAGCCCCGAGCGCTATATTGTCGCCTGCAACCGCCGCACGGTCCCTCTCCGCGAAACCGGCGCGCCCGAGACGCGCGTGGCCGGCGTCCGGTTCAAGGCCTGGCGGCCGCCTGAATCGCTCCACCCCGTGCTGCCGGTCGACGCCCCGCTCACGTTCGACATCTTCGACACTTGGGCCGGGCGGCCGATCGGCGGGTGCACCTACCATGTCGCGCATCCCGGCGGGCGGTCCTACGACACATTCCCGGTCAATCAGAACGAGGCCGAGGCACGGCGCCTCGCCCGGTTCGAGCCAATGGGCCACAGCGCCGGCGCATACTGGCCGGCGCCCGAAACACCGCATCCAGAATTCCCGTCGACCCTGGATCTGCGCCGCCATCCTGGGATCTGAGACGTGGCCGGGGCGGAACCCTCACCGACGGATGCGCTCGACGCCTTGATCTCAGGGTATGCGGCGCCCGAGAGTGTCGCGGATGAGATGCTCGGACCCGATGGCCTCCGCCCGGTCTGGCGTCCGTTTCTCGAGGAGTTCGCTAAGCTCGACCGCGCGGAGGTGACCCGCCGCTTCGCGCGCGGCGATCAGTATCTGCGCGACGCAGGTGTCTTCTACCGCTTTCACGAGAGCGGGGGCGCGACCGAGCGGGACTGGCCGCTCGCCCACGTGCCGGTCCTTTTGGGCGAGGCGGAGTGGCGCGGGATCGCGGCCGCGCTCCGCCAACGGGCGGACCTCTTGGAGGCCGTCTGCGCGGACCTTTACGGGGCTGGCGATTTGGTGCGCTCGGGCATGCTGCCGCCGGCGCTCGTTGCGCAAAACCCCGCCTGGCTCCGCCCCCTTGTGGGGGTCCGACCGGCGAGCGGGCATTTCCTCAACTTCCTCTCCTTTGAGATCGGGCGTAGCCCCGATGGCTCCTGGTTCGTGCTCGGCGACAGGACGGAGGCCCCCTCGGGGGCAGGTTTTGCGCTCGAGAACCGGGTCGCGACCATGCGCACGTTCGGCGAGCCATTTCGCCACGACCACATCCACCGCCTCGCGGGCTTTTTCCGCGCCTTCCGCGAAGCCATGGGCGCAGCGCGCCCGACGGATGGGCGGATCGCAATCCTAACGCCCGGTCCCGGCGCCGAGACCTACTTTGAGCACGCCTACATTGCCCGCTACCTCGGCCTCATGCTCCTCGAGGGCGAGGATCTGACAGTCCGGGGCAGCCAAGTTGAGGTGCGCACCGTCGCCGGCCCGAAACCCGTCAGCCTGCTCTGGCGGCGCCTCGATGCCACCTTCGCCGATCCGCTTGAGCTCGATGATCGGAGCCATATCGGCACGCCAGGCCTCGTCTCGGCCGTGCGTGCGGGCAATCTGGAGCTTGTGAACGCGCTCGGCGCCGGCGTGCTGCAGACCCGCGCCTTCATGGCATTCCTGCCCCGGATCGCGCAGCGCGTGCTCGGCCGGCGCCTCCTGATGCCCAACATCGCAACATGGTGGTGCGGCCAGGCCGCCGAACAGGCGTATGTGATCGACAACGCCGAACGGATGACCATCGGCCCCGCGCTCTCGCTCGATCTGCCCTTCGAGGCGACTGTGGACACGGCCATCGCCGGCACATTCCGCGGTGAAGCGCCCGACGATCTCGGTGCTTGGATCGCCGCCAAGGGCGGGCGGCTCGTTGGGCAAGAGGCTGTGACCCTGTCCACAACACCTGCGTGGGACGGCGCGGGGCTGCAGCCGCGCCCGGTCCTCCTGCGGGTCTTTGCGGCGCGGACCGGAGAGGGCTGGCACGTGATGCCCGGCGGCTACGCGCGGATTGGCCAGACGGCGGACGCCACGGCACTCTCGCTCCGGGCGGGCGGGTCGGTTGCGGATGTCTGGGTGGTGAGCGACCGGCCGGTCCAGGGCGAGACGGTGCGCCCGGCCCCCGATGCGCCGTTCCACCGCGCCGGCCAGAGCCTTTTGCCAAGCCGAGCGGCGGACAACCTCTACTGGCTCGGCAGATATGTCGAGCGTGTGGAGGGAACCATTCGCCTCGCGCGGGCCTACCATTTGCGCCTCGCCGAGACTGGCCGCACCGACGACCCGAGGGTTGCCCGGATCGCCGAGCATATGGAAAGCCTCGGGGTCGAGCATGGACCCGCCCTGCCCGACAGCCTGTCCCACCAGATCGGGGCTGCGATCCGCTGCGCCGAGAAAGTGCGGGATCGCTTCTCGCCGGACGGCTGGACCGCGCTCCGCGCGCTCGACGCGGCGCTTCAGCGCCGCCGGCCGAGAATCGGACCGGGGGACGAGGCGGCCCGCGCGCTGGGCCTCCTCCTCCGGGGCACGGCCGGGTTCGGCGGGCTTGTCCATGACAACATGTACCGGTTCACCGGCTGGCGGTTCCTCTCGATCGGCCGCGCGCTTGAGCGTGCGATGGCCATGGCGGGGGTCCTGGCCTCCTTCGCATCCGCGGAAGCGCCGGATGGCAGCTTCGACATCGCCGTCGAGATCGGCGACAGCGTCATGACCCACCGGCGGCGCTACTTGATCGAGACCAACCGCTCGACGGTGATCGACCTCCTCGCGCTCGACGACCGCAACCCGCGCTCAATCAGGTTCCAGATCTCGGTGATGCGGAGCCTCGTCGAGAAGCTTCCGGGCTCCGACGTGAATGGTGAGCTCTCGACGCTCGCGCGGGCGGTCCTGCGGACCGAGACGACGCTCGCGACGGCGGATGTGGCCGCGATGGATGACGCGGTCCTTCAGGCGCTCAAACGGGAAATCGCGGACCTCTCCGATCTTCTGAGTGCGGCGTATCTGACATGACACCGATGATCTACGATCTGCGGGTCGCGATCCGCTACGACTACGACGCGCCCTCGCTCAACGCGCGCAACCTCCTGCGGGTGATGCCGATGAATCGCCCGGGCGTGCAGCGCCGGATCACCGGCGCGCTCTCGATCGAGCCCGGACCGGACGCGCGATCCGAGCGTCAGGACTTCTTCGGCAACGCCGTCACCGAGGTGATTTTCCAGCGCGCCGTCGCCGCGCTCGAGTTCACGACCGTTGCACGGGTGGAGCGGCGCCCGCCGCCCGAGCGTCTCGATCTCTCGCCGGAACTCGACCGGTTGCGCGCGGAGATCTCGGAGGGGCGGGACCTCACGGCCTCG
>JBCCWM010000083.1:0-13619 GCA_039193505.1 Pseudomonadota bacterium
CAATCCACCAGAGCGCGAAAGGCTTGGTCAATGACGCTGAAGTTCGTGGTTTTGAGCGACCTCCACCTTGTGGCGCCCGGGGCGACGTCGAAGGGCATCGACACGGCCGGGCGCCTCCGTGACGGCGTCACAGCGGTCAATACACGCCACAGCGATGCGGCCTTCTGTGTGCTGGCGGGAGACCTCGCCGACCGTGGCGAGATCGCGGCCTACAAGATGCTGCGGGAGATCCTTGATGGCCTAACGATCCCCTGCCACATCACCATCGGGAACCACGACAAGCGGCAGCGATTTCTCGAGGCGTTCCCCGGCCTTGCAGCAGAGACAGGCTACATCGACAAGGTGATCGACGCGGACGGGCAGCGCGTCATCCTCCTCGACAGTGCGATCACCGACGCCCCTCAGGGGCGGCTCGAAGCAATGCAACTCGACTGGCTGAAAAGACGTCTCAAAGAGGTTTGGGACAAGCCAGTGATAGTGGTTTTGCACCACCATGCAAACCGGCTCGGGACCCTGGTGGACCGCATCCGTCTTGAGAACGGGGCTGATCTTGCAGCGGTCTTGTCGCAGCATGGCGGCGTGCGCCAAGTGATCGCGGGGCATGTCCACTACACGTCAACCGCGCTCTGGCACGGGATCCCGTTCACGACGATTGCCGGTGGACATGACGGCGTGACGCTCGGCCTCGGCGATCTGGAGACCGACGTGCACCGGATCACCGGGCCCGCTCAGATGGGCGTTGTGGTCTCAGACGCCACGCAAACCCTCGTCCACTTCGACAACTACGTCGACGACCACACCCGCCTGGTAAAGCCCTGAGCCCAGTCGCAGGCCGGCGCGCCATCGGCGCTGGACACTCATTTGGGAGCAAGGCAGATGCGCGAAGGCGAGCTTTAGCGCAAAGAGAGTAGTCTGGCCTCCGGTCGCATCGGGTTGCCCGACCTCGGAACCGCCTGATCCGATTGCGAGAGACCGTGAACGCAATAGGTCCGAGAGAGCAGGTGAACGCGTTCGATAAGGGTGCGCTCTCGGTGGACCCATGGGGTCACGCAGGCCCGCTCTCTGCCGCGGCGTCCGCGATCAGGGTCGCGCCTCTGCCCAGATCGGCGGCGAACGCAGTGCCGACCGGCGCATCGCCCGCTTGACCCAACGTCGGGTACAGGCGGACGGGGCCACCCGCAGCATCGACCTGAGCAAGGTTCTTGATGGTCAGGCGGCCGCGGGAGCGTCCCATGCAACCATCGCCCTCGGCCGCTTTTGCGCGATGCCACGCGGCACCGGGTTCGTCGACCCGGTGGCGCATCGATCGCTCATTGACGGACGCTGACGCACGCGCCCTCGATCATCCCTATGGTGCAGTCCCAGGCGTCTGGTATCGCCTCAAGAGTGCGATTCCGGGCGCAGGCCGCCCGCCACCGAACGAGGTGGTTGTACACCGTCGTTCGCGGCACGGAGCGCACGGATACATCCTCCAAACACTGGCAGAGGACAGGACCACCGGCGCGCCCGTCGTCCACCCGCGGCACGCCGCAGATCTTGGTTGGCAGCAGAGGCTAAACAGCGGCCCACTCCTTGTGAGTAAGCTCTTTGAGGTTCATGCCCACGTCCTCTCTTCGGAGGTTGAAGAGAGCGCACCCACGATGCGACTTCGTTCATTGGGGGCACACCCCTTGAGCCGGCGCTCGTCCGCGGGTCTCTCGCCGGTTGGCCCAATGTCAGGACATCGATGCGCAGCCAAGGCTTTGGACTTTCACATCTGCCGCATCATCGAACCGAAATGCGTCGGAGACTGGCCGAGACCGGGCCGTCTGAGCGCGACGCCCGTCCCGGCAGTGCATGGTCCGATCGACGTGGCGACTGTAGAGGCCGACCTTGCGGGGCAGCGTCCAGTCATGCCTGCCGGAGATCGACGATCTGCCGGCGGGGTGTCGCCAGAACGGCCGCTCTTTGCCTTGCCGGCGCGGCGTACGTGACCTAAGCGTTAACAACGGTCGCAACGCGACCGAAGTGTCTTTGCCCGATGTGCTCCGGGAGATGCCTCTGTTTGACACCGTTCCGACCGGCGCCCTCGAACGGCGCTCGACAGGTCACTGATGCGGGCCGAGATCGTGCACGCCGCGCGTGCGAGGGCCTCGGACTTGACCGCTGTCTTCGCCGTTCGTCCGTTCGCACTTTATTCGATCGGCAACGTGGCGATGACGAACGGGCTCTGGATGCAGCGGATCGCGCTTGGCTGGGTGGTTTGGGAGCTGACGGGGTCTGAGGCCTGGCTCGGCCTCGTTGCCTTTGCTGAGCTCTTTCCGTCGATCTTCACGGCGCTCTTCGGGGGGTGGTTGGCGGATCGGTATCCATCGACGCGGGTGATGTTCTGGGGGCAAGTGGCGGGCGGTCTCGCGCCGCTGACGCTCGCGATACTCTCCTGGGCCGGACTGCTCACTCCGACGCTGATCCTGGTTCTCATGTGCTATTTCGGCGCCGTGATGGGCGCACTGTTGCCCGCCCGCCTCGCAATGGCGTCCTACCTCGCCCCCACCCCACTCCTGCCCGCTGCCCTTGCGGTCAACTCAATGGGCTTCAACGTCTCGCGGCTTCTCGGTCCGGCGCTTGCAGCGGGGCTTTTGATCTGGGCGTCGGCGGCTCTCGTCTTCGCCCTCGCGGCGCTGAGCTTTCTGGTCCTCTGCTGGACCCTCCACGCGATCCGCCATGTGCCGCGCCAGGCGCCGGCGCATCCGCCGGGTCCGCCGGTCGACATGGCCCGGGTTCTCGCCGACCTCGTGCGGACCCCCGCTGTCTTCGGCGTGATCCTTCTCCAGCTCGCGCAAGGCGTGCTGATCCGCCCGGCGAGCGAGCTTTTTCCGGCCTATGCGGAGGTCAGCTTCGGTCGCGGGGCCGACGGCCTCGGCCTCCTCAACGCAGCGCTCGGCGCGGGCGCGATCATCGGCGCCGTGGCCTTCACCCGCACGCAGGAGGGGCGTGCGGCGCTGGTCCAAATCCTGAGCAGCGCTGCCGTTTTTGCCGCATCGCTCCTCGTTTTTGCTGTAACCGGGGTCTTTTGGCTGGCGCTTCTCGTGCTCGTGGTGCACGGCGCAGCCATGACCGCGTCGAACATCGCTGCTCTCGCATATGTTCAGATCCAGACCCCGCCGGAGCGTCTGGGCCGCGTCCTGAGCCTCTACACCATTGTCTTTCGTGTGGCGCCGGCCCTTGGGGCGTTCACTTTCGGCGTAACGGCGGAAGTGGCGGGTCTGACAGCCACGGGTCTCGGCTTTGGGATTGCGGGGCTCGCCGCGACCGGGCTTCTGGCGCTGCTGATCTTGCGACCCCGGGTGGCACTCTCATGAGAGATCGGGAGCGACGCTACCTCGCCGGGCGGCTCCAGGGTGGGCGGCGCCCCGCGCATATCGGGCGGAAGTTCGCGCCGGACGGCCAGGCGCTCTCCTGCCCCGGGATCACGACCCTCGCGCATGTGCCGAAGGACAGCGACGCCCAGGCGGCGCTGATCGAGGCGCAGGCCGCCCTCGCCGCCGCGCCGGGGGCGGACGCGTTCACCTTTCTGCCGCCCGAGAGCTTTCACATGACACTCTTTGACGGGGTCATCGACGACCGGCGCACGGAGGGGGAGTGGATCGTCGACCTGCCCCTCGATGCAGAGATGGCAGAGGTCCGCGACGCGGCCCGCCAGCGTCTCCGCCGGCTCACGACGGTGCCCCGTGAAGTGAGGGTCCGCCCAACCGGCATTTTCGGTGGCTTCTCCGTCGAAATGACGGGGGCTGACACAGGCGAGGAGGCCCGGCTCCGCCGCGGGCGCGACGCAATCTCTGCGGCACTCGGCCTACGCCGACCCGACCACGACGCCTACCCGTTCCACATCACACTCGGGTACCTCCTGCGTTGGCTCGCACCAGTGGAGATCGAGGAGGTCATCGCCCGCTCGCAGGCGGCGGCGGAAACGCTGATTGCGCGGGCGCCGGTCTTCACGCTCGGGCCGTTTGAGCTCTGCGCGTTCGAGGACATGCGCCGCTTTGCGCCGATGATGCGCCTCGGCGACCGACCTACGACCCATGTCTGGCGTTAACCGATCGCGTTGACGATCAGGCCGAGGATGATCGGCACGGGCAGCGAGACGAGGATCCGCACCCGCGTAAACGCAGCGCCCATCATCGCGACCTCATAGGTCAGGGTGCGCGTGATGCAGACCACCGACCAGGCGCTGACATAGGCAACGATCGCGCCCTCGCTCGCCCCGGCCTTCAGCGCTGACGCACCGATGGCAAAGACAACGAACGGCCCGCCGGGCGTGATCGCCCCGAAGACGCTCGCCAAAAGAAGGCCGAGAACGCCGGCAGACGCCCCGAAGAGCGCCTCGACCCGCTCCTCGGGCAGGAGTGCCGCAAGAAAGCCGGCGCTCAACAGACCGACGGCGACACGGGGCAGAATGTAGAGAAAGGTCTCCCGGGCCCGCCGACCGAACACCGTCATCCGCCCCTCCTCTCGTGCAAGGCGGCGGATCACCCAGAGTGCGGCGGCCCAGATGAGGACCGTGCCGATGAGAATGTTCATGCCCGCCCCCGGAGCGCCGCGCGCACAAAAAGTCCCAGGAGGATCGGCACGAAGAAGGTCAACGCGTAGCGGAGCCCGACGAGATCCGGCGGCAGGAACGAAAGCTCCCAGACGAGCGTTCGGTTCGCGCCGAGAAGAACCCAGCCCGAGACCATCGCAATCCCCGCGCCGAGGTCCGCCCCGGAGGCCAGAAGCCCCGCGGCAAGGGGGAAGGTCAGCCCTGGTCCCCCCGGCAGGATCGCACCCGCGGCAGCCGCGATCACCAGCCCACGCAGACCGCTCTCGGGCCCCACCGCTGCCAGCACCCGGTCTCGCGGGATCAGGAGCGACAGGCCCGTGGCGAGGAGAATGCCGCCGAGGATTTTCGGCAGAAGCGCCGCGGCGAAGATGAGATCCTGCCCCAGGATCTCAAAGAAACGCCCAGCCCCTTGAGTGATCCAGACGCCCGCCCCGCTTAGGACGGCGATGGCGATCACAACGGCAAACCCGGCATCGATGAGCGTGCGCTTCGGCGCGGCATGGATATCGGCATCCTGGCTCCCTCGGTCGGTCATTCAGGCCCTCCTCCGACATAGCCAACCTAAAGGGTCATCGGAGCGAGCCCGCAGGTCTTTCCAGCGCAAAACGGTCGCCGATGGCTGCCGCGCCGCGCATGCGCCAATGTTTGTGCAGTCTGGCACGACACATGGCACCCGTCCTCCGCGCGCCATCGCCCGGCGCTCGACATTCGCACAATGATCCGCGCCCCGGACCGGCGGCAGGACGCTGCAGGGCCAGTGCGGTGCGCGGCGCTTCATAAGAGGAGCCTAGCGACGAGCCCTGGCCCCGCGTCGCCGAGGATCAGATCGCCCTTGTGGAGGCGCATCACCGCCGCCGCGAGCGAGAGGCCGAGGCCTGCGCCCTCGCCGCCCCTCGACGGCTCGAGGCGGACAAAGCGGGCCGTGGCGCGCTCCCGGTCAGCCTCGGGAATGCCGGACCCGTTGTCGGTCACTGCGATCTCCGCCCGCCCGTCGGGGCGTGCGCGAAGCGTCACGCGGATCAGCCCCACATCGGGCGGAGCGTACTTGATGGCGTTGTCGATCAGGTTGGCGACCGCCTGCGCGAGAAGCTGACGCTCGACGGGGCGGACCATGGCCTCGGTCACGACCTCGAAGCTGAGGCCTTCCGCTTCGGCAAGGGGACGGTAGAGATCGGCGGCGTCCTCGACGAGGGCGGCGATGTCGGTCGGCGCGAAGGCGACGGTCTGGTCACCGGCCTCGGCCCGCGCGATGCGGATGAGGTTGTCGAGTATCTTGACGGTCCGGTCGACCTCCTCGACCGCTGCACCGACAGTCTCCGGATCGCCCTCGGCCAGCTCCAGCCGCGCGCGGAGGCGTGTGAGGGGCCGACGAAGGTCGTGGCTGATCGAGTCTGTCGCAATTCGCATGGCGCGCATCAGGCCCTCGATCCGGTCCATCATGCCGTTGACGCTCTCGGCCAGGCGGTCGAACTCATCCCCGCTGCCGCCCGTCGGCAGACGCCGCTCCAGCTGCCCGGCCGCGATCCGCTCCCCCGCTTGGGCCGCGCGCGCAACCCGCGCAAGGACCCTGCGCGCGAGGAGCAGCCCCGCACCGAGACCAAAGAGGAGGGCGCCACCACCAACCCAGAGAATGGCCGCGCGGAAGCGCCCCCGCACGAGCTCGAGATCCTCCGCATCGCGCCCCACGAGAAGCCGGTAGCCGCCCGGCAGCCGGAAGCTCTCGGCCACCGCACGCCGGCTCCCCTGCCCCTCCGTGACCAGAAGCCGGAACGCGAAACTCCCGTTCTCGGGCGCGGCATCGGGCCAGCGGTCGAGATTGCCCGCCACCGAGCGGAGGTCCGCATCGACGAGCATATAGATGGAGCTCGCCCCCCCGGCCGCCCGGCTTCGCCGCTCAATCGTGCGGGCAAGACGGGTGAGCCCGCCTGCGCGGAACTGTTCGGAGAGGCCCTGGACCTCAGCCGCAATCGTCGCCGCGGTTTGGCGCTCAATCGCGCCGACCGTCGCGACATAGACCGACCCAAGCGCGAGCGCGACAGCCGCGATGAGAAACGCGGAGTAGAGCGCCGCCTGCCGAAACGCCGTTGTCTGCCAGAGCTGAGCCAGCTTCATGGCGCTGCCGTGAGCATGTAGCCCGCCCCTCGGATCGTGTGGAGCAGAGGCGGCGCAAAACCCTTGTCGATCTTCTGGCGGAGGCGGCTGATATGAACATCGATCACGTTCGTTTGGGGGTCGAAATTGTAGTCCCAGACCCCCTCGAGCAGCATGGTGCGCGTGACGACCCGACCCGGTCGGCGGAGAAAGTACTCAAGGATCTTGAACTCCCGCGGCAGCAACTCAATCGCCTGACCGCCCCGCGTCACCCGCCGGGCAAGAAGGTCCATCTCGAGATCGCCGAGCGTGAGGCGGGTGTCGACCTCCGCCTCAGCGGGTGCGCGGCGGACGAGCGCCTCGATCCGCGCCATCAACTCGGAGAAGGCGAAGGGCTTCGTCATGTAATCGTCACCGCCGGCGCGGAGCCCCTCCACCCGATCGTCAACTTGCCCGAGGGCCGACAAAATCAGGACCGGCACGCCGGAACCCCCGGCGCGGAGCGCGCGCAGGACGGCAAGACCGTCGAGCTTCGGCAGCATCCGGTCCATGACGATCACGTCATAATTGCGATTGAGCGCTGCCTCGAGCGCCTCCGACCCGGTCGCCGCCTGATCGCAGGCGTGGCCCATCTCGCCGAGGCCCTTGACCAGGAACCGCGCCGTCTCGGCATCGTCTTCGACCACGAGAACGCGCATGGCCGCCCTCCTTTCGGGGCGGGGATGTGCACGCTGCAAGCCCGGCCCGCAAGCGCGAGGGGGCGAACATGAACGAGATTTAATGTTTCCGACAGCCCGCCGTCAGGCTGCGTCCCCATCTGCGCTCCAGGACCATCCAGGAGACACCTTATGCTGAAAGACACCCGTGCGCTGACGCTCGCCACCCTCCTTGCGCTTGCGCCCCTCTCAGGCACTGCCCTGGCGCAAGATCTGCCGCTGTCCGAGCGCTTGCCCTCGTTCTCGGGCCTCGTCAACGAGGCGCGTCCGGCCGTCGTGACCGTGATGACCTCGGGTCGCGCAGCCCCCCTCCGGATGCAAGGCCGCGACGTGCCGGAGGGGATGGAGGAGTTCTTCCGCCGCTTCATGCCCGACAACCGGGAGTTCCACCGCCCCGCCCCGCGGCGCGATGGTCTCGGCTCGGGTTTCATCATCGCCGAGGACGGCGTGATCGTGACGAACAACCATGTCGTTGAGGGCGCCGAGGACATCACCGTCCGCCTGTCTGACGGACGGGAGTTCGCGGCCGAGCTTGTGGGCGCCGACGACAAGGTCGACCTCGCCGTCATCCAGATCCAGGCAGACGGGCTGCCGGTGCTGGCCTGGGGCACCTCCGATGACGTCGAGGTCGGGGATTGGACACTTGCGATCGGCAACCCGTTCGGGCTCGGCGGGACGGTCACGACCGGGATCGTCTCGGCGCGGGGCCGCGACATCGGCTCGGGCCCCTACGACGACTATCTGCAGGTGGACGCAGCGATCAACCGCGGGAACTCCGGCGGCCCCCTGCTCGACCTCAACGGCCGCGTGATCGGGGTCAACACCATGATCTACTCGCCCTCTGGTGGCAGCGTCGGCCTCGGCTTCGCGATCCCCTCGGACCAGGCGCAGGTGATCGTTGCCGATCTCCTCGACGATGGCGAAGTGGAGCGGGGCTTTATCGGCGTCCAAATCCAAGGCGTGAGCCCGGATATTGCCGAGAGCCTCGGGCTCGACGCCGCCACCGGCGCCCTTGTCTCGGACGTGACCGAGGGCAGCCCTGCGGCGGCCGCCGGCATCCGGCCGGGTGACGTGATCTTGACGTTCGCCGGGACGGAGATCGGCGAAGTGCGCGACTTGACACGGGCCGTTGCCGCAAGTGCCGTCGGCGCGGATGTGGAAGTTGAGGTCTGGCGCCGCGGAGAGGCCCTCTCGCTGACCATCGCGCCTGAGCGGATGGCGAGCGCCGCCACCGCGGCCCCTGCCCAGACGAGCGAGAGCGCGCTCGGCCTCGCGCTCCGCCCGCTCTTGCCCAGCGAGGCGGCAGAGGCCGGTGTGGGCGCGGGTCTTCTCGTTGCGGAGGTCGCGCCGGAGGGGCCCGGCGCTGCGGCGGGCCTCCGCCCGGGAGACCTTGTTCTGTCTGCAAACCAGCGCCCCCTGGCCAGCGCGGCCGAGATCGACGCGGTCGTGACGGCCGCACAGCGCCTCGGCCGCGACGCTATCCTCCTTCAGATCCAGCGGGGCGACACCGTCCGCTTCCTGACGGTCGATATGCCCTCTTCGTGACGGCTCACTTGAAGAGGACGCTCGTGTCGAGAAGGTAACGCTCCATCAAAGGCAAAAGCGCGGCGCCCTTGGCCGGGGCGTCGCGTCCGAGCGCGCCTTCGATCACGCGAACAGGACCGATCCCGCTTTGGTCCATGTTCTGCAAAGCTGCCTGTGTCGCCGCGATGAGCGCAGCCCGCGCCGCCGGCGGCATGGCCCCATCGATGACCACGGAGGGCGCGTCGATCACCGCGGCGATCGACACCGCCGCTGTGGCGAGGGCCGGTGCCGCGCGGGCGAGCCAAGCGTCGAAGGCCCGCCCCTCAAACCGCCCGGGCCCGTCTTCGAGCAGGAAAAGCGAAGCCTCCTCGATCAGAGACGCACTCCCGCCCCCTGACCGCGGCACCAGGATCGAGCCGAAGGCCGCAGCGTTCCCCGTTCGGCCGATGTAAAGCGTGTGGTCGAGGGCCAGACCGCCCCCGACAAAGTACCCGACATAGAGGTAGGCAAAACTGCCGAGCATCGGCCCTGCGCCAAACCCGAGTTCGGCGCCGCAGGCCGCCGTGCTGTCGTTTCTGAGCGTCACCGGCAGACCGGTGTCCGCCTCAAGCTGCTCATCGAACGCGAGATCGCGCCAGCCCGCCATGGCACCCTTTGGCGCGCCGAGCGTTTTCTCCCAGCTCCAGAGATCGAAGGGCATCGCGACGCCGAGCCCTGCAATCCGGCCGCGGATCTCTGGCGAAAGCAATGATGTCAGCCCCGCGATCGCCTCAACCGCGAGTGTGCGGACGCCCGCAGGCTCCGGCCAGGCATAGGCCGCATGGCGTCGCGCGCGTATACCGCCGGCGAAATCCATCAGCATCACTTCGGCCCCGCGCCGCCCGATCTCGAGGCCGAAGGCGACGGCGCCGTCCGGATTGAGGTGCATCGGCGTGGAGGGTTGACCGACCTTGCCGCGGCGGAGCGCCCCGCGGCGCAGCAACCCGTCCTTCTCGAGGCTGCGGATGATCATACTGACAGTTTGCGCGGTCAAGCCGCTCCGCCGCGCGACATCGGCCTTCGACTGGCCTTCGTGGCGCCGGACCAGAGACAGCACCAGACGTTCGTTGTACGCCCGCACGCGGGCCTGATTGGCCCCCCCGGCGGGGTCAGGCGCGGGCCCCGGGCCGTCCTCGTCCTTCATCGCGTTGCCTCCCTTGCCCCGACGATGGGCTGTTGGGGAAAGAGTTGTCAATAACTCACTTCACTTTATTTATTGACATCGATTTCGTCTTTCGGTCAACTCTTTGAGCATCGAACCCGCGCCAGACGGGGCGGGAGCAACGGGAGGAACAGAGAATGATCTTTCGCACTTTTCTGTGCGGCACGGCCTTTGTGCTGGCTGCGACGGGCGCGGTCGCCGGCGGGCACGGCATCGGCGCCTGCCTTATCACGAAGACCGACACCAACCCCTTTTTCGTGAAAATGCGCGAGGGCGCGACCGCGAAAGCGGAGGAGCTGGGGATCCAACTGAACTCCTACGCGGGCAAGGTCGATGGCGACAACGAGACCCAAGTGGCCGCGATCGAGACCTGCATCGCAAACGGCGCCAAAGGCATCCTGCTGACGGCCTCCGACACGGCGGGCATCGTCCCTTCAGTCCAGCAAGCGCGCGACGCCGGCATTCTGGTGATCGCGCTCGACACGCCGCTCGAGCCGATCGACTCGGCCGATATGACCTTCGCGACCGATAACTTCCTTGCCGGCGAGTTGATCGGTCAGTGGGCCGCAGCCACGCTCGGAGACGCCGCGGCGGATGCGAAGATCGCTATGCTCGATCTCGCGATCAGCCAGCCCACAGTCGGTGTCCTCCGCG
Organism: Pseudomonadota bacterium; assembly: GCA_039193505.1. Classification (GTDB taxonomy): domain Bacteria; phylum Pseudomonadota; class Alphaproteobacteria; order Rhodobacterales; family Rhodobacteraceae; genus Algicella. The sequence goes on from JBCCWM010000083.1 coordinate 10,766, forward strand.
ATCAGGGTTTCCTGCAGGGCTTCGGGATCGAGCTCGGCGACCCCAACAAATGGGGCGATGAGACCGACCCGCGGATCGTCGGCAATGACGTGACGGCGGGCAACGAAGAGGGTGGGCGCCGCGCGATGGAGAACCTCCTCGCCACCGATCCGTTCATCAACGTTGTCTACACGATCAACGAGCCGGCGGCCGCGGGCGCCTATGAGGCGCTGAAGGCGATCGGGCGCGAGAACGACGTGCTGATCGTCTCGGTCGATGGCGGCTGCCCAGGCGTCCAGAACGTGGCCGACGGCATCATCGGCGCTACCAGCCAGCAGTACCCGCTGCTGATGGCATCGCTCGGCATCGAGGCGATCGCCAAGTTCGCTGAGACCGGAGAGAAACCGCAGGCGTCTGAAGGCAAGGACTTCTTCGACACAGGCGTCGCGCTGGTCACGGACGCACCCGCGGACGGCGTCACATCGATCTCGGTTGCAGAGGGCATGGACCTCTGCTGGGGCTGATCCCCTGACCGGCGGGGCGATCGCGCCCCGCCGCACCGCCGACGCATCCGAGACATCGCCGAGACGTTGGCGAAGGGGAGGGCAGGACATGCCGACAGACAGCACGAAGCCGGACAACTTCGAGGCCGCAGCCTCAGAGGCCGCCACCGAGGTCGCCTCTTTCGAGCAGGAACACAAAGGCCTTGTCGGCCGCTTCCACGACCTCCTCCATTCGACGCCGGCGCTGGTGCCATTGATCGTGCTCGTGGCCTCCGTGATTGTCTTCGGCCTCGTGATCGGCTCGAACTTCTTCTCCCCCTTCGCAATGACGTTGATCCTGCAGCAGGTGCAGATTGTCGGCGTCCTCGCCGCAGCACAGTCGCTGATCATCCTGACGGCCGGCATCGACCTCTCAGTCGGGGCCATCGCGGTGCTGAGTTCCGTCGTGATGGGGCAGTTTACGTTCCGATACGGGATTCCGGCGCCCATCGCGGTGATGCTCGGCCTTGCCGTCGGGACGGCCATCGGCGCAGTGAACGGCTGGCTCGTCAGCCGCGTGAAGCTGCCGCCGTTCATCGTCACCCTGGGCATGTGGCAGATCGTTCTTGCCGCGAACTACCTCTACTCCGCCAATGAGACGATCCGGGCACAGGACATCGAGGCGAGCGCGCCGTTCCTCCGGTTTCTCGGCACAAACTTCAAGATCGGGGGCGCGACATTCACCCTCGGTGTCGTCTTGATGCTGATCCTGGTCGTGGCTCTGGCCTATGCGCTCCGCCAGACGGCATGGGGCCGACACGTCTACGCGGTGGGCGACGACCCCCAGGCGGCAGAGCTCTCCGGTGTCAACGTCCATCGCACGCTGATGTCGGTCTACATGCTCGTGGGCTTCATCTGCGCACTCGCGGGCTGGGTTATGATCGGGCGCTTCGGCTCGGTCTCACCGTCCGCGACGACGGGCGTGATTGGCAACATTCAGGCGATCACCGCCGTGGTGATCGGGGGGATATCCCTCTTTGGCGGGCGAGGCTCGATCCTCGGCGCCTTCTTCGGCGCGCTGATCGTCGGCGTCTTCGAGCTTGGCCTGCGAATGGCCGGCGCCGACCCGCAATGGACCTACCTCCTGATCGGCGTCCTGATCATCGCCGCCGTGACCGTGGACCAATGGATCAGAAAGGTGACCGCATGACCCAAGACACCCCGATCCTGCAAGGCAAGGGCCTCGTCAAACGCTATGGCAAGGTCATAGCGATGGACCGCTGCGATTTCGAGCTCTATCCGGGCGAGATCCTGGCCGTCATTGGCGACAATGGCGCCGGCAAGTCCACTCTGATCAAGGCGCTGTCCGGCGCGGTGATCCCCGATGAGGGCGAGATCTTTCTAGAGGGGGAGCGTGTCGGCTTCACCTCGCCGATCGACGCGCGCGCCAAGGGGATCGAGTGCGTCTACCAGCAACTCGCCATGAGCCCCGCGCTCTCCATCGCGGAGAACATGTTCATGGGCCGCGAGATCCGGAAGTCCGGGTTCATGGGTAAATATCTCCACATGCTCGACCGCTCGGCGATGGAGAAGTTTGCACGCGAGAAGCTCTCAGAACTTGGGCTGATGACGATCCAGAACATCAACCAGGCTGTGGAGACGCTCTCCGGCGGCCAGCGACAGGGCGTTGCGGTCGCGCGGGCCGCGGCCTTCGGCTCAAAGGTGATCATCCTCGACGAGCCCACAGCAGCGCTCGGCGTCAAAGAGAGCCGGCGGGTGCTCGAGCTGATCCTCGACGTCAAATCCCGCGGCATCCCGATCATTCTGATCAGCCACAACATGCCGCATGTCTTCGAGGTGTCGGACCGGATCCACATCCACCGCCTCGGCAAGCGCCTGACAGTGATCAAACCCTCCGACCACTCAATGTCCGACGCAGTGGCGCTGATGACGGGGGCGATGGACGCGGCCGCATAGTGCGGTCGCAGGGGGCCGGTTGCGCCGGCCTGCGCCCTTCAACCTGCGACATTTTCATATGTCTTAAAAAAGTGTAAGCGCCGCGCGGTTTGGGGCCGAACAAGTTACACTTCGTTAACCCTTCAGCTTTAGTCAAATTTTCAGTTGTGTATTCGGGCACTTCGAGTTGCGTGCGGCCCATACACGTGCAGCCCTCCGGGCGGGACAGCCGCCGGAGCCTTCCGGCGAGAGTGGAGGGCGGCCGTCAGGTCGGTCTGACGGCCGCCACCTTCCCGTCTGTGATCGGGCGGGTTTGGTCGATGGCGATGACGGTCCGGCGAGCAGGTCCATATGTCTGTCCGCGGTCGGGGTGCCGCCACAAGATGCGGATTGTGGAGGTCGGGATGCTGCCAGTCTCTCCCTCGGCGTCGCGTCAG
>JBCCWM010000084.1:0-13572 GCA_039193505.1 Pseudomonadota bacterium
GGAGGAAACCACGGAGAGCCTGACGCTCGTCCTTTCGGCCTGCGTGCTCTGCATGGCGGTCGGCGTGCCGATCGGCATCGCGGCCGCGCACCGGCCGAGGCTCTACCGCGCGCTCCGGCCCGTCCTCGACCTGATGCAGACCCTGCCGACCTTCGTCTACCTGATCCCGGCCATCGTCTTCTTCGGGATCGGCATGGTGCCGGGCCTCATCGCAACCGTGATTTTCGTGCTGCCCGCCCCGATCCGGCTAACCCATCTGGGCGTCGCGTCAACGCCCCGCCCGCTGATCGAAGCGGCAGAGGCCTTCGGCGCCACACCCATGCAGACGCTTCTCAAGGTTGAGCTGCCGAGCGCCTTCCCGCAGATCATGGCGGGCCTCAACCAGACCATCATGCTGTCGCTCTCCATGGTGGTGATCGCGGCGCTCGTCGGGGCGGACGGCCTCGGCGTGCCGGTCGTGCGGGCGCTCAACCAGGTCAACACCGCGCTCGGGTTTGAAAGCGGTCTGATCATCGTTGTCGTCGCCATCATGCTCGACCGCATGCTGCGTGTGGACCGCTCGTGAGCGCGGTCGTCTTCGACGCCGTCTCCGTCGTCTTCGGGGCAAACCCCACGCAGGCCTTGCCCTTGATGGACGCGAACCGCACCCGCGCCGAGATCGAGGCTGAGACCGGCCAGATCCTCGGGGTGCACGACTGCTCCCTCCGGGTGGAGGAGGGTGAGATCCTGGTCCTGATGGGCCTCTCCGGGTCGGGCAAGTCGACGCTCCTTCGCACGGTGAATGCCCTCAATCCCGTGACCCGCGGCGATGTGAGTGTGCGGGGAGAGGCCGGCATGGTCTCGGTCACCCAAGCCGATCAGCGCACGCTTCGCGGGCTCCGCACGGCTCAGATCTCGATGGTCTTTCAGCAGTTCGGCCTCCTGCCCTGGCGGTCCGTGCGCGACAATGTTGGTCTCGGACTGGAGCTGGCGGGGATGACCCGGTCCGCGCGCCGGGCGAAGGTTGACGCACAACTTGCGCTCGTCGGACTTGCGGAATGGGCCGAGCGCAGTGTGGGCGAGCTCTCGGGCGGCATGCAGCAGCGCGTCGGGCTCGCCCGCGCCTTCGCCACCGAGGCGCCGATCCTCCTAATGGACGAGCCTTTTTCCGCGCTCGATCCGCTGATCCGCAACCGCCTGCAGGACGAGCTGCTCCTGCTCCAGGCGGAGCTGCAGCGCACCATTGTCTTCGTCAGCCACGACCTTGACGAAGCGTTCAAGATCGGCAACCGCGTCGCGATCATGGAGGGCGGTCGGATTGTCCAGTGCGGCACGCCGCGCGAGATCTTCTCGGCACCCGCATCCGACTATGTGGCGGACTTCGTGGCGGACATGAACCCGCTGACAGTGCTCAAGGCCCGCGACGCGATGGAGCCCGTCACGAGCCCGTCCACGCTCAGCATCGATGCCGGCCTCAGCATCCGCGACGCGATGGAGACTGTCCGCGCCACCGAGCATCCTGTCGCGGTTGAGGCACAGGGAACGGTCATCGGCCAGCTTTCCCGGGCGAGCGTTCTGGCAAAACTTCTCAATCCGCGAAGCTGACAGAGCCGCAGGCGCCAAGCAGACCATGTCCACACAGGCCGTGGCGGCCTTCGTTCAGCCCCCTCTCGTATTCTGGTCGACACCTGGCCGACAGAACCCTCTCGCGCTTGGAACGCGCCCCAACGCTGCCCAAGCCCTTTCTCGCGAGCAAGTGCCACCCTCTCAGGCAACGACCTGGGTGACGTCCGGTGTCGGTTCAGGGGCCGCACGCTCGGCGAGCTTAGAGCATGTGCGGCGCTGCTTGGATCGCCTTAGGATCTCCATGCGGCACGGGGTCCTGTGTGCCGGAGGAAGACGGCAGGCATTTGGCCTTACCGCCAGTCCTAGCATCCGTGGCGTTGCGGCGGTCGATGCCGGCAGCCACAATCGCGTGGCCGAGTGCTCCGGGGGCGGTGCGGCGAGCGCTTGCCCGGGACGCTGCCCCGGGTCCGCCCGACGGCGACCTCCGTTCCGGCCGGACAGAGGCGCTGGACGACGTGATCTGCTCACGCCTCAAGGAGAGACCGGACACCATCGGCCGTAGGAGCTGCGCGCGGCTTTGGCCGAGTGCGGGCTCGCCATGGGCTGCCGCACGCACCAGCGCTTTCTCCGCCGGTGAGCCGGCAGACCGCCAAAAGTCCGAGGGACATTCGCGAACGCATCACGCGGAAAGACCGCGCACGGCACTGAGCCGCCCTTGGTCCGACTCAAAGGCCGAGCGAGCAGGCCTTCCCGAATGTGCCGAGGAAGCGGCGGTCTTGGTGCGAGGCCCGGCCCGATCCCGCTCGGCTGGTGTTCATCGAAGCCACTTGGTCCATGACCAACATGGCCCGCACCCATAGCCACTGCCGCCTCGGCAGTGCAGGGGCATGCTGCGCGGCCACTGCAAAACCAAGGCCTTCGCCGCTGGCCTCGCCTCACGCGGTGCGCTGGCGCCCGTCAGGGTCAGCGGTTCGATCAAGCCGTATCGAGCCCAAAATCAAGGGCGCTGGTCGAGACCGCCGGAGCGCGCCTGTATGCCTCCAGCTCCGCAGCCGACGCCATCGAGCATGTTCTAGAAGGGGAAGGCCCGGTTCGCAGAGGCCACCGAGTGGACCGTCGATGGCCTCGGGTCCGCAAACGCCCGGACCGTCGACGCCTTCACCCGGGCCGGATGTACGAGCCACTTCACTGCGTTTGGAAACGATCCTGCCTTGGGGAATACCGCTCTAGAATCTCTGTGTGAGCGTCAGTGAGAGCTCTCGGCCCGATCCGTAGGAGCACACGAAGAGGGTCTGGCAGGCCGTGACATAGCGCTCATCGGCGATGTTGGTCACGGCCGCGGTCGCCTCGACCCCGTTCGGGAACTCGTAGCTCGCGAAGGCGTCGAAGATCGTGGAACTGTCAACCTTCAGCGTGTTCTCTGCATCCGCGAAGCTCTCCCCGCGGTAGCGGACGCCGGTCCCGACTATCAGACCTTGGAGCGCGGTGTTCACAAAGTCGTACTCGACAAAGAGGCTTGCCTCGGTCTCGGGCACCAGAGTGGGTGTGTTTCCGACCAAGGCCGCCGTGCTGTCCTCGCGGATCTCGGCGTCGAGAACGCTGGCGGTGCCGCGCAGGCTGAGACCGTTGTCGAGGCTGATCCGGCCCTCGATCTCGGCACCCTGGACGCGCACCTCGCCGAGCTGATCGAAGGTGGGGAAGACGCCTGTGACGACGTTCTCTTGATCGATCTGGAAGACTGCTGCAGCGATCGCGAAGGGCGCGCCTTCGGGCGCCCACTTGACGCCCGCCTCGATCTGCGCCCCGCGCTCGGGCTCGGTGACGCCGTTCGCGGGAGACACGATCAGAGGGTTGAAGAAGCTCGAGTAGCTCACATAGGGCGTGAGGCCGTTTGCGAACTCATAGCCCAAAGCCGCGCGGTAGGAGGTCTCTGTGTCATAGCGGTCGAACCCCGCCGCCCCGTCCTGTTCGGTGTCGACGAAGTCCTGGCGCAGGTTCAGCGTGGCAATCCAGCCCTGCCAGCGGAGTTGGTCTTGGAAGTACAATCCGATCTGCGACTGGGTCGTGGTGGCATCCTGGAAAACGGTCGTCGCAGGCGTGCCGGGATCCGTGGTGCCCACAACGGTGTTGGTGCCGAAGCCCGAGGCCTGCGTCTCGGAGAGCTCATAGTACCGGGCGTCGAGGCCGAAGAGGAGGTTGTGCTCGATCGGTCCGGTGTTGACCTTGCCGTAGTAGCGGATGTCGCCCTGCGCGGTCCGGACCTCCGTGTCGTGCTCGAAGGCGATCAGGCTGAGCGTGCCGACATCATCGGCCGGCTCCAAGGCAAAGCCCGCATAGCCGAAGGGGAAGAAGTACCGCTCCTCGACGCTCGCATAGCCGAGCCTGCCGATCCCGGTGAGCGTGAAGCCGTTTTGGAACTCATGCTCCACGATGGCCGAGACTGTCGCCTGATCGCGCCGATAGCTGTCCCAGTCGGGGTCGGAGAAGTTGGCGTCCGGGTCGATGAACCCAAACTCGTCCGTGCCCTCGACGGTCCCGAAATAGGGGAGGAACGTGCTGCCGTTGTGCTTCTCATCCGCCGCGTGAAGGTTCGCGATGACCGTGAACTCCGTCCCCGCGCCGCTCGTTGTCTTGAACGAACCGCCGAGAGTGCCGCGCAGCCCCTCGTTCAGGTCGTCGTATTTGTCGCCGCCCTCGATCCGGCCATAGAGGCGGAAGGCGCGTCCGCCGCCGAGGTCGCGGCCGTAATCGATGGAGGCAAAGCCCGAGACGGCGTCGTTGACGCCCACGCTGACCTCCGTCAGGTCCTCGCCCGGTCGCTTGGAGACGTAGTTGATGATGCCGCCCGGGTTCGACCCGCCGTAGAGGGCCGAGGACGGCCCGCGCAGCACTTCGATCCGCTCGAGCGTGAACGGGTCGATGTAGAAGGAGCCGAAGGCGAATGCGAGATTCTGCGCGTTGTCGAGGTAGATGCCCGTTTGGTCGGCCTGGAAGCCGCGGATCCGGAGCCAGTCGTAGTCGCCATCATCGCCGAAAACATCTGCGGTCACACCGGCTGTGTAGCGGAGCGCCTCGGAAACGCGGTCGGCCTCGAAACGCTCGATCTCCTCGCGCCCAAGCACCGTCACCGATTGCGGTACGGCCGTCACGTTGAGCGGCACCTTGGAGCCGGTGGCGGTCAGCGGATTGGGATCATCGCCGACCGGTCCGGTGGCGTCCTCGGTGTTCTGGATCACAATCGGGTCGAGGAGGACCGGCGCCTCCCCCGATTGCGCCAGCGCGGGCAGTGCCGCGGTTGCGGACAAAAGACCGGCCAGCGCCACCCTGCGGCCACATCGTTGCGATTGAGTGCGTGTCACCCCTAATCCCCCGTCCCCTGGCGTGTCGAAACGCCCTCCCCAAATCGATTAAATTTGTCGGGATAGGGTGTCTTGGACAATCGGCTCAGAGGTGCGTGCGCCCTCAGACTTTGTCCAAAGCCCTGGGGAGACACCTGTTGTCGCTTTGAAGACGCGGTTGAAATGGGCTTGGTCGCTGAAGCCGGTCATGCTCGCGACATCGGCCAGGGCGTAACCCGCCTCCAGGAGCGCTTTGCCGCGTCCGATTTTGAGGTCCAGCACCCAGCGGTAGGGAGAGGAGCCCGTCCGCTGGTGCATCACGCGGGTCAGTTGCGCCCGAGAGATCCCGAGGTCGAGCGCCAGTTCGTCGACACTGATCCGTCGGTCGAGATTGGCGTGGACATGCGATGTCAGTCGGTCGAGCCAGGCATCCGGGCTGTTTCCCCGATGGCGCGTCATGACCTCGAGCAGCGTGCACTCCGCCAGCCGCTCCCGCACGTCCTCCGGCCGGTACGGGTCCGCGAGGAGATCGATCAGAGGTTCGACCCGGTCTAGCCCCCGGAAAAAGAGGGGCTCTGTCGGCAGTGTCTTGACACCGAGGAGAGATTTGAGCCGTCTCTGCGTCACATGGATGTCGACATGCCGAAACCGCTCGGGCGCATCGAACCGGCTCCAGATTTCGGCGCCCGCCGGAACGTAGCAGGCCGTACAGGGCGCCGGCGCCGCGCCCCGCGATGTGGCGAGGTTCATCTCCGCGCCGTGGAGCATCAAAACGAGCCTCGGGAAGATCGAGACGTAGTGCCCGCGCGCGTTCGCGGTGCACGCGACGTGCCACTGGTCGACGGCCATCTCGTTGAGCGCCAGCGCGATATGCGCATCGACGAGGGTGAACCCCTCGACGGCTGAGTACATTCTCGGATGAAATCCCATCGCCCCAGCCCCCATCCCGTGACGCAAGGTTGGCTAGAGCGGCGCGGCGCGTGCCGCAGCCTTAGCTGCTCCCCTGCATGATCGGCGACGCTCGCGTTGTCCACGGAAAGCGACGCCTGCCCGCTCATTTGCCGAGTGTCGTGGCGCCGCTATGACGCCTCCAGCTCCGCGAGGAGCGCGCGGAACGCCTTTCGGGCGTCGCCAGGGTGACGGGCCTTTTTGGCGGCTTGCAGATTGGAGAGATCGTCGCCCACGACGATGAGACCGACCATGCCCATCTCGTAGTGCGGAAGGCAGAGATAGCCGTAGAGGCCCGGCACAGTCAGGGTCACGGTCAGCGCCTCGTCGATCCCGCCATTCCAAGGCTCTGCGCCCTCGGGGATCATGCCCCGTTTGGACGCGGAGTTGTGGCCGGCATCGGTCGGGACGAAGGTGACGCTCTCTCCCGGTGCGATGCGCAGGATCGACGGCGTGAAGACGTTCAGAACGTTGCTGTCTTCGCAATCGGCATTCAGCATGAGAACCGAGTGCGTTCCCTCTGCGGCGGGCGCTTGGGTGTTGGCCCATGCAAGGGGAGCGCCACCTGCACAGGCTGTGAGCATCAGGCTGAGACTACGTCGCGTAAGCATGAACGGTCAGATCCTCTCGCGGTCCAGTGGTGAGGGTGATGTCGACGCCGTATGTCTCGGCGAGGGCGGGGTCGCGGAGAACGGAGGCCGGCGGGCCCTCCGCCAGAACCCGACCCTGGCCGAGCAGGATCAGATGATCTGCAAAGCGGGCGGCGAGGTTTAAGTCGTGGAGGGCGACGATCCCCACTGCATTGCGCTCGACGATTGCGCGGCGAATGCGGTCGAGGACGGCGAGCTGGTGGTGCAGATCGAGCGCCGATGTCGGCTCGTCGAACAGATAGACATCCGCCGGCCGGATCAGCGCCTGAACGCAGGAGACCATCTGCGACTGTCCCCCAGAGAGCTCGCTGACATAGGCCTCGGCCAGATGCCCGATATCTGCCTCCGAGAGGGCGCGCGCGACGCGTTCCATGTCCTCGCGCGTCACGCGCCACCCTCGGAGCTGCTTCTCCGCCATCATGACAACATCAAAGACGGTCAGCGCCGCGTTCGCGGCGAAGAACTGCGGCATGAAGCGGATGCGGCCGACCCGGCTCCGGGTCGGCAGGGTCGCAAGGTCCGTCTCGCCGAGCGTGATCCGACCCGAGGATGCCGCCAGCAGCCCCGCAATGATCTTAAAGAGCGTGGATTTGCCCGACGCGTTCGGACCGATCAGAGCCGTCAGGCGCCCTGCCGGCAGCGGTGCGATCGTCGCACCGTCGAGGATCGGCCGAAGCCCGTAGGCGAAGCGCACTTCGTCAACGATGAGCGCGGTCATTGCCAGTGCCGCTTCCGTTGGCTCAGGATCAGCGAGACGAAGAACGGAATGCCGATCAGCGATGTGATCATGCCGATCGGGTAGACCACGCCGGGAGTGATGGCCTTCGACGCAATGGATGTTCCCGAAAGGATCAGGGCCCCCGCCAGGGCGGAGAGCGGCAGGAAGCCGCGCTGGTCCTCGCCGACGATGATCCGCGCCATGTGCGGGCCGACAAGGCCCACGAAGGCCACCGCGCCGACGAAGGAGACCGCAACCGCCGACAAAAGCGAAACGCCGGCCAGAACGCCGAGGCGGAGGAGCGCCACATTCACCCCGAGCGCGGCCGCCTTCTCCTCCCCCATCCGGAGCGCGGTCAACGCCCAGGCTCGGCTGAGAAAATAGGGCAGGACCAGGGCCAGCGCGACAATGCAGATCCCCACTTTGGTCCAGGTCGCGCGGGCGAGGGAGCCCAGTTGCCAGAAGATGATCTGCGCGAGCTGCAACTCAGACGCGCCGTATTGGAGAAAGGCAAGCAGCGCGTTGAAGGTGAAGAGCATCGCGATGCCGACGAGGATCATTGCCTCAGGTGTCACGCCGCGCAGCCGCGTGAATGCAAAGAGCGTCAGCGAGGTCAGCATCGCCAGAACGAACGCGTTCACCGTCACGAAGAGGCCGCCGACGCCCGGCACGACCGACCAGCCGAGCACGATGGCAAGCGCCGCGCCGAAGCTCGCCGCGGAGGAGAGGCCCAGCGTGAAGGGATCGGCGAGCGGATTGTTGAGGATCGTCTGCATCTCGGCACCCGCCACGCCGAGCATGGCCCCCACGACGATCGCCATCAACGCGATGGGCAGCCGGAGGTCCCAAATGATGACCTCCTCCTTTGGGGTTGCGACCGACGGGTCGAGGATCACGTGGAGGGTGCGCCAGAAGCCAAGTTCCGCCGGACCCGTGATCACATCGAGGATCACCGTCACTGCAAGGATCAGGGCCGCACCGAGCACCAGTGCCAGCCGTCGGGCCGAGCGCCGGCGGTAGCTCCGCACGAGATCGCTGGCGGGGCGCTCCAAGAGGGGCTGATCTGTCATAGCATGTCTCGGTCGAGGGGCGGCCCGGGGCAGGGGCCGCCCAACATCCTCAGTTCATGCTGACCCAGAACTGGCCCGAGTTGTCGTAGGGCATGAAACGGGCGTGGAGCTCGTCAAACGTCGCCTGAGGGTCGAGATCTTCGAACTCATCGGGATGCAGCCACTTCGCAATCTGCTGGATCGCGATGAAATGGTAGGGAGAGTTGTAGAACTGGTGGTAGATCGAGTGCATGCGCCCGTCTTTCACCGCCCGGAGATCCTTGAACCCGTTGCGCGCGGCGAGGGCACCGATGCGCTTAGCGTTCTCCGCTGCCTCTCCCTCATACCCGAGGAGTGTCGCCGTGACCTCGGGACGCGCCTCGGCCCAGTTGGCACCGGTGCCGATGATCACGTCGGGATCGGCCGCAATCACCCCTTCGAGGCTCACCTCAGTCGAGTAGCCGGAGAATTTGGTCGAGCCGTAGTTGACGCCGCCAGCCAGTTCCACGAAGCGCCCATAGTTGAAGCTGCCGAAGGTCCAGCAGCAGAAATCGGTCTGCCATCCAGCCGCATTCTCGATGAAGACAAGCGGTTTCTCGTCGTTCGGAAGACTTTGAACGATGTTTGTGACCTTTCGCATCTCTGCGATGTAGAAATCGATGAACTCGGCCGCCGCTTTCTCCTCCCCGAGGAGCCGGCCGAGGATCAGCATCGAGGGGATGGCGTTCTCAGTCGGGTTCTGGCGGAAATCGATGAACACCGTAGCGACGCCGGCCTTGTCGAGCTTCTCGATGAGCCCCGTATCCTCTGCCTTGAACAGGTTGCCGAGATCGAGGAGCACAAGATCGGCATCGGCCTCCAGAACGGCTTCGATGCTGAAGTCGCCCGCATAGGGGTTGCCGAAATTGATCATCCGATCCGCATCGTCGGGGAACGCGGCTTGAAACTTACGGAATGCGTCGGGGTCGTAGAGGATCAGATCGTCTTTCCACCCGACGACCTTGTCGAAGGGGTTGCCTTCGGTCAGGGGCGCGATGGCGTACATCATACGTCCTTCGCCCAGAACAATCTTGTCCGGCAGCTCGGGCAGAGTGATCTGCCGTCCGGCAATATCCGTCAATGTCAGGGATTCCGCTGCTGCATCAGTTGCTGGCGCGAGGAAAAGCACGCCTGCTGCTATAGCGCCCGCGAAGCCCACGATGCGTTCTTGGAACGACATGGCAGTCTCCGTCTCATATGGTGGTGATCTCTCGTACCAAGGTCAAAAGCTAAAGCCAAGTATTTTAGTAAGACTCTTCGGACTGCTCCTTGCCCGAGTGTGGAGCCCTCGATCTGCCCTGGTCTCCTTACGCCGGTATGACAAAGGGTTTGCCGTGAACGGGGTCCTCGATGACCGTACAGGCAAGCCCGAAGACCGCCTCAATGACGTCGGCGCGCACGACTTCCGCCGGCGGGCCGTCGCAGAAGATCCGGCCGGTTTTGACGGCGATCATGCGGTCGGCGAACCGCGCCGCCAGGTTGACGTCGTGCAGGACCGTCACCACCGTCTTGCCGCCGCCGACCATGGATTTCACGAGGTCCAGAAGCTCGATCTGGTGCGGCATGTCGAGATATGTCGTCGGCTCGTCGAGGAGCAGCAGCGATGTGTCCTGCGCAAGCACCATCGCAATCCACACGCGCTGTTGCTGCCCTCCGGAAAGGGCGGTCAGTTTCCGGTCGGCAAGCCCGTCGAGCCGCGTCCGGCGGAGAACCTCCTCAACGACCTCGGCGTCTTTGGCGGACCACTGCTGGAGGGGCGTCTGATGCGGCATGCGGCCCCGCGCCACAAGATCCCGGACAGAGATCCCCTCGGGTGCGGCGAGCCCTTGGGGCAGCACCGCAAGCGACCGAGCGACGGCCCGCGTGTTCTGCCGGTCGATCCTCTCCCCGCCAAGCAGCACTCGACCAGCCTGAACCGGCTGAAGCCGCGCCAGCGCCCTCAGAAGCGTCGACTTGCCCGACCCGTTCGGCCCGACGATCACCGTCAGCGTCGCAGGGGCGATCTCAACCGACAGGTCGGTGAGCACGTCCGATTTGGCAAAACTCACGCGAATCGCCTCCGCGGCGAGGGGTGGGCGCTCTGCCATCAGATCTGTCCTCTCCGTGCGGCGATCACCAATAGCACAAGAAGGCACGGCGCGCCGATCAAGGCTGTGAAGACGCCGGCCGGCAGCAACACCAAGGGAACAAGCCGCGCAACATAGTCGGCCGCAAGAACAACGAGGGCGCCCACCATCGCGGCTGAGTAGAGCGCGGGTCGCGTTCCGCCTTCGAGCCCTTTGGCAATCGGGCCGGCGAGGAACGCCACGAAGGGCAGGGGCCCCGCGACCGCGACCCCGAGCGCGACCAGCCCGACACCGAGCCCCGCCGTCAAAAGCCGCATCGCCGAGACCGCGATCCCCTGCCCTCGAGCGACATCATCGCTCAGCATCAGCCCCTTGAGAGGGAAGCCCACCGCCAGGATCCCCGGCAGAAGCGCCGCCAATCCCACCCAAATCACCGCCACATCGGCCCAGTCCCGCCCATTGAGCGACCCGACCAGCCACTTTGTCATGTCCGCTGCCGTCATCAGGTCGACCTGCGCCAGCAACAGATCCGCGGCGGCCGCAATCGAGAGGTTTGCACCGATCCCGATCACGATGAGCTTGCGGACGTTCAGTCCCTGATCCATCGCCAGCGCAAGGACCACCGCCGCTGTGGCCAGCGTGCCGAGAACGGCCCCGGGAATGACATTGCCCCCGGTCGCATAGATGGCGAGAAGGGCGCCGAAACTCGCGCCCGGTGTGAAGCCGATCCAATCGGGGGACGCGAGAGGGTTTCTGAGCATTGTCTGGAAGAGTGCGCCCGCAAGGCCGAACGCAACGCCGACACCGAGCGCCGTCATGAGCCGCGGCAACCGGTGTTCGACCACCAGCGTGTGCGCGATCCCGTCGCCGCCTCGGATGAGAAATATGAGGAGATCGGCCGTCGCGATCGGATAGGTGCCGAAGCGGAGCGTCGTGAGCGCCAGTGCCAGAACAAACCCGGTGAGGAGCGCTCGGGTCAAAACCACGCGCGGCGCGATCTCGAAAGATGCGAAGGTTGTGCGCGCGATCATGTCCGCCCGAGCCGGCCGCGCCAGATCATCCAGATCAAGAGCGGGCCACCGAGGATGGCGGACAACACACCGGCCTGCAATCCCCCACCGAGGAGCGGCAGCCGCCCGAGGAGGTCCGCCACAAGGATGAGGGTCATCCCGGCAAGCCCTGAGAGCAAGAGATGCCAGGTCGCATCCGCCCGGGCAAAGGGCCGCGCGACATGCGCACTGACAAGACCCACGAAGCCGATGGGCCCCACCATCGACACAGTCGCCCCGCAGAGAAGCACGATGGCGAGCGCCGTCGTCACCTGGACGAGGCGGATGCGCACGCCGAGCCCCCGCGCCACGTCACTGCCGAGGGCAAGCGCATTGAGCCAGCGGCTCGCCACGACTGCCAGCGCCGCCCCTGCGAGAAGAAACGGAAGGAGGGCCTGGATCGTCTCCACCGCTGCGCCGTCGAGCCCGCCGAGCACCCAGAACCGATACGTGTCGAGCGTTTGGCGATTGAGAAGCAGGATCGCCCGGATGCTCGCGAGACAGACCGCCATCATCGCGGCACCGGCAATCAGAAGTCGTGTCGGGTTGGTGTTTTGCCGGCCGCCGAGGAGGAACACGATGGCAGAAACGAAGACGCAGCCGACAAGCGCGGACCAGACATACCGTGCCGGGTCGCTGACCCCGAAGAGGACGATTGCAAGGACGACGCCGAGGGCTGCGCCCGCATTCACGCCGAGGATGCCCGGATCTGCCAGCGGGTTGCGCGTCATAATTTGCATCAGCGCTCCGGCCCAGCCGAGCGCCAGTCCGGCGAGGCAGGCCGCGAGGACACGCGGCAGGCGGATCTCGGTGAAGACGACATGGGCCGGCAGAAACGGGTCGTGGTCGAAAAGCGCGGAGCCGATGTCGCTCAAAGACAGGGTGCGATAGCCAAAAATCAGCGACGCGGCGGCCGAGGCAACCACAAGACCCAGGAACGCCATGGAGGCCGCGACCGGGCCAGGGGCGCGCGGCCGTGCCAGGCTGTGGACCTCAGGGTGCAAGACCGACATCGACCATGGAGGGCACGGGCGTGGTCGGATCGCCATCGGTCGCCGCTTCGAGGAGCGGGACGAGGCGGTCCAGGGCGAAGGCAAGGCTCTGCGGGCTCGAATGTGAGAGTGCCGCGCTCAGCAGCGGATCGGAATAGATCTCGCGCCCCTCGCGGTAGGCTCGCATCGTGAAGCGCAACGGGAGGTCCCGAAGCGCTGCGACAGTTCCCCCGGTGTCGAGCCAGATCAATGCATCCGCGTCGATCATCGTGTAGTCCTCGGTCGGGACCGTGACGAAGTAAGGGTTGCCTGCGATGCGCGCGTCGATGTCGTCGGGAACGGTGAACCCGAGCGCTTCGAGAAACTGACCGCGAATGTCCCGGCTCGTGTAGGCCCCCATGGATCCCGACCAGACCATCGCGGCCTCGGCCCCTTGCCAGGCGGGATGCTCGGCCCGGATCTCGGCAAAGCGCTGGTCCAGGCGCGAGACGATGTCCTCTGCCGCGTCGCGGGTGCCCGTTGCAAGACCGAGCCGGAGGAGCATGTCCCGCCAGCCCATCCCGTAGTCGCCCGCGCCCTCCATCGGCGCGAGCGTCGGCGCGATCAGCGAGAGAAGCCTGTGGTCTCGCTCCGTCATGCCGGACCACTGCCCGACAATGAGGTCGGGCTCCAGAAGGGCGATCTGCTCAACATCGAGTTCGCCCTGCATCACCGTCGGTGTGGCCTCGCCAAGATCGTCCTGCGCCCAAACCCAGACACCGTAGGGATCGACCCCGTACCACTTTCGCAATCCGACCGGCACCACACCGAGCGCAAGGAGGAAGTCGTGTCCGATAAAGCTGACCGAAACGACCCGGGTCGGGGGTGCGGCGATTTCGGTCGTCCCGAAGATGTGCGGAATGGAAACCGGAAAGCTGTCCGCGGCCGCGACACCGCCAGACATAAGCGCAATGAGGGCAATGCTCCTCGGACCCAGACGTTGCGTGACCTTCCCCAACACTGTCCCACACCCCGAAGCGTTTCAAAAAAGGCGACCGACCGCCCAGAACCACGCGCGCCACCGTAACTCAAGTGGTTTCGAAGCGGCGCCGGCCCTCTCGACCGCGGCGGTTCGATCTTTCGGGTGTCCGCCAACGACGTTGTCCCAGGTCATCAGCCCACGCCACCGTCATCTCCCC
>JBCCWM010000085.1:0-13545 GCA_039193505.1 Pseudomonadota bacterium
CACCCTGTCGAGCCACAAGGGCCCCCGGGTGCGCGCCCCGATCGAGGTCGCCGGCGCGGAGCGGCGCGTCCTCCCGCCCGACAGCCCGGACGTCAACCCCGTCGAGGACCGCCTTCGCCAAGCCCAAGGCGCTTCGTCGAAAAGCCGCCGAGCGCACCATCGAGGGCCTCTGCTCCGCCATCGGCCGGATCGCCGACGCCTTCACGCCGGACGAATGCGCTAACCGCTTCAGCGCCTGCGGCTGCGATCCAGACCGGTAGGAGTCCGCTCTAGGTGTCCGCCTGCACGCCCAGTCGGGTCCGCTCGCGCGCTGCCGCAACAAAATTCCGTATGGCGAGGGCACGGTTGGTGCGCTTCCAGACCAGCACGGTGGAGCTGCGAAAGAGATCGTGGTCGATGGGCCGCGTCTCAATCGCGTTGCCGAGAAACCCGAGCAGGCTCTCCGGGTAGATCGTGACGCCGAGCCCGGCGGCGACAAGGCCCACGAGGGCGAGCGTGTTGGTTGCCTCGAACGCTGGCTGCACGGGCAAACCGACCTGACTGCAGAGGGTGTCGAGGCGGTACCGGTACTCTCCCCATTCGGACATGTCCCCGAGCACCAGGGTCTCATCCTTCAGATCCAGCGGATCGAGTACTGGTTTCCTGAGCAACGCATGCCCTTTGGGCAGGACAACGCAAAGCCTGTCATTGGACAGCATCTCGCTTTGAAAACCGCTGTTGGTGTAGGGACCGATCATGAAACCGACATCGATTTCGTCATTGGCAAGCGCGAGCTTCTGTCCTTGGGTGCGGATGTATTGCAGCTCGATCGCAATCTCCGGGTATCGGGCGGCGTAGAGTGCGACGGTCTGCGGCATCAGTTCGGTCGCGGCAAAGGCCATGTAGCCGACCCTCAGTCGCCCTTTGCGCCCCTCGGCAACGCGGCGCGCCTCTGTGACGGATTTGGCGTAGTCCGAGAGGAGCGTCGTCGCCGTCCCGTAGAAGGTGAGGCCCGCCCGGGTGAGCATGACCTCCCGCGTGGTGCGTTCGAACAGCGGATATCCGAGATCGTCCTCGAGCCTTTGGATCCGGCGACTGAGCGCGGACTGGTCGATGGACAGCCGCTCGGCGCCGCGTCGAAAGCTGAGGTCCTGTGCGACCACACAGAAGGACCTCAACAGAGTGAAGTCGGGTAGACTGGTCACGGGTCCTCCGATGCCGGGTTATCTATGCAACGCTTGCATTAATACGTGCACAGCGGTCAATTCCGGGCTTCGCAGCGAAGAGTTAGTCTTCAGTCTATGCTTTGTTTACCCACAGACGCTTTGGGAGGAAACGGATCCATGACACATGTCGACGACCAGGAGCTGGACCGGATGTTGCAGGCCGCTTTTGATGCGGCATCCGCATTGTATCAGGAGCGGGGGTTTCAGCGGCGTGTCGGCTTTGGCAGGCGCCCGGCGCTCGTCAGTGTGGATCTGGCAAATGCCTGGACCCGCCCCGGAAACCCTTTCACCTGCGATCAGACCAAGATGGATGGCGAGATCATTCCGGGCATGCAGCGCCTGCTTGCGGCGTTCCGGTCGCAGGGACTGCCGGTGGTGCACGTGACGACAGCCTATGAGATCACCGATCCGGAGGCGCCCTTCACGGATATGGGCCTCTGGCATCGAAAGATCCCGATCGAGGTGGTCAGTCTGTCCGACCCCGCGCTTTGGGCAATCGACAGCCGCATTGCTCCGGTCGAGGGCGAATACACGCTGCTCAAAAAGCGGGCTTCGGCCTTTCACGGAACCGAACTGGCAGGGATCCTGCGGGCCAATGATGTCGACACCATTGTGGTGACGGGCGTCACGGCCTGTGCCTGCGTGCGGCAGACGGTGTGCGATGGGCTGGCCGACGGGTTCCGGCCGATTGTGGCGCGGGAATGCGTTGGCGACCGGGTGCCGGGCGCCGTGGCCTGGAACCTCTTCGACATCGATGCAAAGTTTGGCGACGTCCATTCGGTCGAGGAGTGCGTGGCCTTCCTCGAGGCACTTCGGGCGGTCCCCTCTGCGGCAGAGTGAAGCTTGCGATGGTGTCAATCGCATCGTGATCCCTGCGCCGGGCGAGGCTTAACTTGATGACGTGAGCGCCCCGGGCGGGGCCGCCCTTGGGACAGGACAGGGAAGACGCATGCCAAGCACAAGAGTTGCGGTCGACGTGGGGGGCACATTCACCGACGTCTGCATCATGGATGAGGACACCGGTCAGATCAGGATCGAAAAGACGCCCTCAACACCGGACGATCCCATGCGGGCCATCATCACGGGCATCGACGATGCCGGGGTGAACCTGGCAGACGTCACGATGTTCTCGCATGGCACGACTGTGGCGACGAACGCCCTGATCACGCGAAAGCTGCCGCGAACGGCGATGGTCTGCACCGAGGGCTTCCGCGATGTGGTCGAGATCCGGCGCTCGAACAAGGAAGACCTGTGGGACACCTACAAGGATGTGGCCAAGCCCTACATCCCGCGTCGCGACCGGCTGACCGTCCCCGAGCGCATTGATGCTGCGGGCAAAGTCCTTGCCGACCTCGATGAGGACGAGGCCCGCCGCGTGGCCGGGATCCTGAAGAGGCGCGGTGTCGAGGCGGTCGCGGTCTGCTTCATCAACGCCTATGTGAACGGCCAGAATGAGCGGCGCATGAAGGAGATCCTGCAGGAGGTGATGCCGAACGTGCACATCTCGATCTCATCCCAAATCATGCCCGAGATCTTTGAGCATGAGCGGTTCTCGACAACGATGGTCAACGCCGTCGTCTCGCCTGTCGTGGTCGATTACGTCTCGCGGCTGAGCGACAAACTGCGGGATGGCGGCTACGGCCGAGACCTTCTGCTGCTGCACTCGGGCGGCGGCGTGATGACGCCGGCAAGTGTCAAGGATTTCGCAGCGCGGCTCGCGGGATCGGGGATCGCTGCGGGTGCAATCGCGAGCCGGTTCATCGGCAACCTCTGCGGCTACAGGAACTCCATCGGGTTCGACATGGGTGGCACCAGCACGGATGTGTCGCTGGCCTTCGAGGGCCAGTCGACCGTCACCAAGGACTGGTTCATCGAGTTCGGGTATCCGATCCGGTTTCCCAGCATCGAGGTTCTGACCATCGGGGCCGGGGGCGGTTCCCTGGCGTGGCGGGACGAGGGGGGCAGCCTGCGCAACGGCCCGCAATCGGCGGGGGCCCATCCGGGTCCGGCTTGCTATTCGAACGGCAACGAGGTGGCGACCAACAGCGACGCGAATGTCGTTCTGGGGCGCCTTGGCACCAGTCTGGCGGGCGGCGACATCACGCTGGATCCCGCGCTTGCCGAAAAGGCCGTTCGAGAGACGGTTGCGGTGCCTTTCGGAATGGAGCTCCACGAAGCTGCCGAAGCGATCATCGATGTGGCCAATGCGAACATGGCCAACGCTGTCAGGCTCCTGTCGATTTCCCGCGGTCATGACCCGCGGGACTTCGCCCTGGTGGCCTTCGGAGGTGCGGGGGCGCTCCACGGGGCGGCTGTGGCGCGGGAGCTGTCGATCCCGGTCGTCATCGTGCCGCCGAACCCAGGGGTGACGTCGGCGATGGGCTGCCTCCTCGTCGACATCCAGCATGATTTTTCGGACAGCTTCATGGCCGATGCCGCCACCACGGCGCCCGAAGACCTCGAAGCGGCGTTTGCAAAGATCGAGGCTGAGGCCCTCGAACGGCTGCGTCACGAGGATGTGGCGCCCGAAAACACCGTCCTCCAGCGCAGCGTGGAGATGATGTACATGGGCCAATGGCGGTCTCTGGCCGTGACGGCCCCGGCCAGGATCACCAGCACCGAGGATCTGGTCGCCAGCTTTCACAGCCAGCACGAGCGGGAGTACAACTTCCGCCGCGAAGAGGCGCCCGTCAGCATCTTTCGCGTTGGCGTCAAGGCCACCGGGGTCGTGCCCAAGGCCGAACTTCCATCCTACGAGGTCAGGCCGCAGACGCCCGAGGCGCAAGGCCAGCGAGAGGTGTGGTTCGGTGGCGCACCGCTGACGGCCAGCGTCTACGAGCGGTCCGAACTTGGGGCGGGCGCGGCGTTCACCGGGCCCGCGATCGTCGAGCAACTGGATTCCACGGTGGTCGTCCCACCGGGGGCGGTCGCGACGGTCGACACGTATCTGAACATCGTCATCAAAGTGGAGGGCTGAGGTATGGACGCGCAAGAGACCCAGGACCTCGACCCGGTCACGTTCGAAGTCCTCAAGAACTCCTTCATCACCGCGGTCGACCAGATGGCCGAACAGATGTTGCGGACCTGCTATTCCTTTGTGATCTACAACCGCGATTTCTCGAATGCCCTGCACGACGCGGAGGGCAACTGTATCGCTCAAGGCAACGCCGACATTGCGGTGCATGTCGGCACGCTGCACTACACTTGCAAGGACGTGATCCGCGTCTTCAGGGACGACATACATCCGGGCGATGTCTACGCGATCAACGACCCCTATGCGGGCGGCACCCATTTCAGCGATGTGCGCCTGATCCGACCGATTTTCGACGGCGACGTGCTGGTCGGCTTCTCGCAGTCCAACGGGCACTGGTCCGACCTTGGCGGGTCGGTGCCGGGCTCGTTCAATGTCGCGGCGCATGAGATGTTCGGCGAAGCGGTGCGGATCACGCCGGTCCGGCTGTTCCACAAGGGCCGCTATTGTTCGGACGTGGCCAATATGATCGCGGCGAACACGCGCGATCCCGGGTCAATCATCGGGGACATCCAGTCGCAGGCGCAGGCAACGCAGGTGGCGGAGCGCGAAGTGCTTCGCCTGATCGAGAAATACGGTCGCGACCAGGTTCTGCAGGGCATGCGCGAGGTCCAGGACTATGTGGAGCGTTCGGTGCGGCAGCGGATCTCGGACCTCCCGGACGGGACCTGGGCCAGCGTCGACTACATCGACCGCGACCCGGGCGCCGGCGAGGGCATGATCCCCATTCACATCCGGATGACGATCAAGGGCGACCGGATCACCTATGACTTTGCCGGCAGCCACCCAACGATTTCCTCGATCTACAATTCGGCCGACGGGGCGACCTTCTCGGCCGTGGTCGCGGGCATGAAGACGTTTTTCCCGGATTTGCCGCTCAACAGCGGGTTTTACAGGATGGTCCAGATCGACGCGCCGGCCGACAGTGTCGTCAGTGCCAAGTGGCCGGTGGCGGTGACGGGGTTCCTGATGCCCTTCGAGAAGATCATGAACACGATCTTCGAGATGTGGTCCGTGATTGTGCCCGAGCGGGCCATCGCCTGCGCCTTCAACCTCGAATACCTGCTGGCCGGCGGCAACGACCTGCGCAAGCCCGAGAAGCCGATCTACATGTTCTATGAGTGGCTGCCCGGTGGCTGGGGCGGGCGCAACGGCAAGGATGGCAGCGATGTGACGACCGCCTGTTTCGGCACCGGGCTCATGTCGCAACCCTCGGAAGGCAATGAGCGTGTCAACCCGACCCGGGCGGATGAGTTCCAGATCATGCGGGACAGTCCCGGGCCGGGCAAATGGCGCGGCGGTGCGGGGGTCATCAAGGCCTCCACCCTGCTGGAGGCGGACAACACCGTGATCTCCTACATCTGCGACCGTGAGCGGGCGGTCGTCTGGGGGGTCGAGGGGGGCTTGCCCTCGATGCCGCACGGGCTCGAGATCGAGCATTCCGAGACCGGCGAGAAGACGTGGCTCGGCTCCGTCTTCTCCAACTACCGGATCAAGAGCGGTGACCGTTTCACCCGACCGACCGCGGGCGGCGGCGGGTATGGCGATCCGCTGGAGCGCGATCCGGCGCATGTGTTGGAGGATGTGATCGACGATTACGTCTCGGTCGAGCGGGCGGAGAAGGACTATGGCGTCGTCATTCGTGTCACCGATGCCGATATGCTGGACTACGACGTGGACAGCGCCGCGACGGAGGCGGCGCGGTCCGAGATCCGTGACAAACGCGTGGGCTGGGCGCGGATGGACCCGTCCGCCGTCTCGCAGATGTACAAGGACGGCGAGATCAACGAGTTCGATGCGGTGCGGCGCTACGCCGTGATCCTTGACTGGGGCACGGGCGAGCTGATGGAGAGGTCGACGGCGCAGTTCCGCGAGACGTTCGAACGCCGCTCGATTGCGCATTGGTCCTGAGACGGCCCAAGGGCCCGGCTCATCCGGGCTCGGTCGATGTGCCGGCGCCCAGTTGCGGCGTGCCGAAGAGACCTCGGAAATAGCTGCGAAAGGCCCGCATCGCCGGCGGAAACGGCGCCCCCCGCCGCCAGACCAGCCCGACATCCATGGCCGGCACCGGGTCGGCGATCTGGGCCGTTTCAAGACGCCGCCCCTCAAGCGACCAGGGACGGTAGACCATGTCCGACAGGATGGAGATGCCGAGCCCGTTGGAGACCATGCTGCGCACCGCTTCGATCGACGATGTTCTGAGGATCACATTCGGCGTGAAACTGGTGCGCGACCAGTAGCGCATGGCGGTGTGCGCCGCCTCGTCGACTGTCAACATGACATAGGGCTCCTCAGCGATGTCCGCGAGGTGCAGCTCCTCCCGTTCGGCAAGAGGGTGGCGCGCCGACAGCCAGAGACGCCGCGGGGAACTGAGAAGCGTCTCCTTGCAAAGGTCGGGATGGGAGATGTTCGAGGTCAGCGCCACACCGATCTCGATCTGGTCCGAGAGCAGAGCCTCCTCAAGCGTTTGCCGCGTCATCTCCCGCACCTGGAGCGTGACGTCCGGCATCACCCGGCTCAGCCGGTCGAGATGCACCGGAAGAAAATACCCGATCACCGTATAGGACGCTGCGATCTTCAGCGAGCCCTGCAGCCCGAGCGTTTCGGCCACGCGCAGGCTGTCCTCCACCTTGGCCACGATGTCGTAGCCCGTGGCAAGAAACTGGCGGCCAGAATCGGTCAGCATCATGCCCTGTGCCGACCGGATGAACAGCTTTGCACCCAAAGTGGTCTCAAGCTCTCGCACGGCGGCAGTGACCGCGGATTGCGACACGGAGAGTTCGATGGCCGCACGGCTGACCTGACCCAGTTCGGCCGTTGCGATAAAGTACTTTAAGTGCCGCAGGTTATAAGCCATGGGCGAAGCCTCTCCGGTGCCGCATCACAGCTTTATCAGAAAAAACGATATCGTAGCCGCAGAAATCTGAACTTCTGCCCTTCGGCAAATCGCGCAACCTTTCCGCACGGTCGTCATGTGGATGAGGGGGCGTGGCATGTACCGCGATAGGGTGGACTTGAACTGCGACATGGGCGAGGGCTTCGGGCACTGGACCTATGGCGACGCGCCCGAAAGCGCGCTCATGCCCCTGATTAGCTCGGCGAATGTGGCGACCGGCTACCACGCTGGCGACCCCAACCAGATGGACCTCGTGGCGGGCCTTGCCGCTGAGCACGGTGTGGGGCTTGGTGCGCATCCGGGCTACCGCGATCTCCAGGGCTTCGGGCGGCGTGCGATCTCCGCGAAGCCTGAGGAGCTCGTGAACGACATCCTCTATCAGACTGGCGCAATGCGGGAGTTCGGCCGCCGTCACGGGATCCCGCTGCAGCACGTGAAACCGCACGGCGCGCTCTACATGACGGCGGCCGACGATCCCGAGTTCTCGCGGCAGCTCGTCGAAGCGCTGCAGAAGACCGGTCCGGATCTCTTCCTCTATTGCATGTCGATCTCTGAGACCTGCCGCATCGCCAACGAGGCCGGGCATCCGGTGATCCGGGAGTTTTTTGCCGACCGGGATTACGACGCATCCGGCTCCATCGTCTTCGCGCGCAAGATGCGCACGCTCGACCCGCAGGAGGTGGCCGACAAGTGCCTGCGCGCCTGCACGGAGGGCAAAGTCACCACGGTCGACGGGGGGGATGTGGACATCGGGTTCGAGTCGATCTGCTTTCACTCCGACACGCCAGGCGCGGTCGCCATCGGCACGGCCATTCGCGAGACGCTGACCGCGAACGGGGTGACCATAGCCCCGCCGGGACGTCCCTGAGGGCGCGCGCTGACTTCGATGAACAGACCAGAAGGAAAGATACGGTGTCCAAGCAAATCCAATCCCCCCTCCCCGGCACGTTCTACCGAAAACCGTCCCCGGAAGAGCCGCCCTTTGTCGCGGATGGCGGCGCGGTCGCGGTTGGCGACACCATCGGGCTGATCGAGGTGATGAAGACCTTTCACGAGGTCAAGGCGGAGGTCGCCGGGGCGAACGCGCGGTTTGCCGTCGGGGATGAGGAGCCTGTGATGGCCGGCGCGGTTCTGGTGGACCTCGACTGAATGGAGCTCGCGGGCAAATCGCTCTTCATCGCCAATCGCGGTGAGATTGCAGTCCGGGTGAACCGGGCTTCGAAGGCGTTGGGCCTGAAGGTCATTCAGGCGCACTCGCAGGCCGATGCCGAGATGCTGGCGGTGAAACTGGCGGACGAAGCCGTCGATATCGGTCCGCCCGCGGCCACGAAATCCTATCTCGATGTGGAGAAGGTCGTTGCTGCCGCGGCGGCCGCCGGGGCCGACGCGGTGCATCCGGGCTACGGTTTCCTCTCGGAGAACGCGCGGTTTGCCGACGCGGTTGAGCGTGCGGGCATGATCTTTGTCGGGCCGAGCGGCGACACGATTGCCCGGATGGGCGATAAGGTCGCGGCGCGCGAGGCTGCGATTGCGGCGGGTGTGCCGGTGGCGCCGGGCAGCAAGGGTGTTGTGGCGTCGGTGGAGGACGCACGCGCGGTGACCGCTGAGATCGGCTATCCGGTGATGATCAAGGCCTCCGCCGGTGGGGGCGGGCGCGGCATCCGCATTGCCGAAACCGACGAGGACCTGGCCCGCCTGATCCCCCAGGCCCAGACCGAGGCCAAGGCGGCCTTCGGCGATGGCGCGCTCTACATCGAGCGGATGGTGCGGGACGCGCGGCATGTCGAAGTGCAGATCATGGGCGACGGCACCCGGTCCGTGCACCTCTTTGAGCGCGAGTGCTCGTTGCAGCGGCGGCGCCAGAAGGTGTGGGAAGAGGCCCCCTCCGCCGTGCTGTCTGAGGCTGCGCGGGCCCATGTTTGCGAGGCCTCGGTCCGGCTGGCGGACGCCGTGACTTACCGCGGGGCGGGGACGCTCGAGTATCTTTACGAGCCCGCGCGCGATGCGTTCTCCTTCCTGGAGATGAACACCCGGATCCAGGTCGAACACCCTGTGACCGAAATGATCACAGGTGTCGATCTGGTGCAGGAGATGATCCGGATCGCCTTTGGCGCGCCGCTTTCCATCGATCAATCCGCGCTCGGTATTGAGGGGCACTCGATCGAGGTGCGCGTGAATGCCGAGGATCCCGCGAACAAGTTCATGCCGTTCCCTGGTGTTGTCGGCGCGATGGAGATCCCCGACGGCGTCCGGTTCGACACGATGCTCTACGAAGGTTACGCCATCCCGCCCTTCTACGACTCGCTCCTCGGCAAGCTGATCGTGCACGGCGCGGACCGGGCCGCAGCACTCGCAAACCTGCGGGCCGCGCTGCGGGGCATGAGGCTCGACGGGCTCAAGACAACGCTGCCGCTCTTTCGCGCCCTCGCCGACGATCCGACTGTCATTGCCGGACAGGCAGACACGGCGTTTCTCGAACGCTGGCTCGAAACAGCCCGCATCGACCCCGCATGAGACAGGACGGGTGGAGTATCCAGAGGGCCGCGACACGTGGCAAGGAGGAATGGAGACGATGAAGACCAGGTATTCCTTTGGGGGCGACGAGCACATCTTCGTCGAAGTGGACGAGGAAATGTCGCTCGATGCATTCTTCAAGTCCCTCTCGATGACCAACTCCGTCAAGACCAACAAGATCAAAGGCGTGACGGAGATCTGTCCGGCGAACGCCTCGTTCCAGATCAAGTTCGATCCCGACCAGATCTCGCCCGATGAGATGCTGGCAGAGCTGAAGAAGCTCGAGGGCGCCGCCGAGAACGCCGACAAGAAGATGACCACGCGGATCATTGAGATCCCGGTCTACTACCAGGACCCGTGGACCCATGAGACCCTGATGCGCTTTCGTGAGCGCCACCAGGACCCCGAGGGCACCGACCTGGACTACGCAGCGCGGATCAACGGCTTTGACAGCGCGGAGGCGTTCATCATCGCGCACCACTCGAACCCTTGGTTCGTCTCGATGGTGGGGTTCGTCTCCGGCCTGCCCTTCCTCTACCAGTTGGTCGAGCGGGAGCGTCAGTTGCAGGTGCCGAAATACCTGCGCCCTCGGACCGACACGCCAAAGCTGACCGTGGGGTACGGGGGGTGCTTTTCGTGCATCTACTCGGTGCGGGGTGCGGGCGGGTATCAGATGTTCGGGATCACGCCGATGCCGATCTACGACCCCGAGCAGAAGATCAGCTACCTGCAGGAGTTCATGGTGTTCTTCAAACCGGGCGACATCGTGAAATGGAAACCCATCGACCGCGCAGAGCACGACCGGATCGCGGCGGAGGTCGAGGCCGGGACCTATGCCCCGAAGATCGTAGAGGTCGATTTCGATCTCGATGCCTGGAACGCGGATGTCGACGGGACCAACGCTCGGCTGATGGAGGCGCTCAATGCCGGTTAACGTGATCAAGCCAGGGTTGCTGACGACCATTCAGGACCTCGGGCGTCCAGGGTACTTCCACCTCGGGATACCGATTGGCGGCGCGATGGATCGCCTGTCGCTGCGGGCCGCAAACCTCCTCGTCGGAAACGAGGAGAGCGCTGCGGGCCTCGAAGCCGTGTTCATGGGGCCGGAGCTTGAATTCACCGAGGACGCGACCATCGCCGTCACCGGGGCGGAGATGCCGATCCTGATCGACGGCGTCGAGCAGCCCGACTGGACCGCCCTGCGCGTCAAGGCAGGCCAGCGTCTTGGGTTCGGGTTTCTCAAGGCTGGCGCACGGGCCTACATCGCGATCTCGGGCGGGATCGATACGCCCCCCATGCTCGGCTCGCGCTCGACTTATGCGATCGGCGCGCTCGGCGGGGTCGAGGGGCGCGCGATTGCCGCCGGCGACAGCCTGCCCATCGGCGCGGCGGGCGGCGGGCGCGAGGGTGCCAGCATTGCCCCGGCGCTGCGGCGGACCACGCCCTCCCCGACGGAGTTGCGCGTGCTGCCCGGTCTCTACTGGCATCGGATCAGCGAGACCGCCCAGGGCGGCTTTTTCGACGATGAGTGGAAGGTGGCCCCCGAGGCCGACCGGATGGGATACCGGTTCCGCGGGGGCAAACCGCTGGAATTCGTCGAACGCGAACAGCCCTTTGGCGCCGGCTCCGATCCCTCCAACATTGTCGACGGCTGCTATCCCTACGGGTCGATCCAGGTGCCCGGCGGCACCGAGCCCATCGTGCTGCATCGCGATGCAGTGTCGGGCGGCGGCTACTTCATGATCGGCACGGTCATTTCGGCCGACATGGACCTGATCGGCCAGCTCCAGCCGCACATGCCTGTCACGTTCGTCGAGGTCGACATGCAGACTGCGCTCGCCGCCCGTGCAGACCGGCAGGCGGTGCTGACCGGGATGCGCGAGGCGCTCGGCTGATGGCAGGCGCGGCCAAGAGACCGGCGCCCGCCGTCCACCGGCCGCGCCCGCCGCTGAAGGTTCTGGGAACGTCGGTGACGCAGACCGAAACGCTCAAGCGCGCCGCCGAGGAGGATCTGGGCCTCAAGCTCGAGTTTATCACTCGAAACGGGACCGAAGCGCAGAAGGAAGGGGCGCTGAGCCCGGGCAGCTTCGACGTGTTCGACCAGTGGTTTCACGACATCGACAAGATCTGGCCGACCGGTTCGATCCGGCCGATCGATGTGCGGCGCATCGATCGCTGGGACGAGATCAACACGCTGCCCAAGACCGGGCGTCTGCGGCCCGACCAGCCGCGCCCGGTCGGTGGAGATCCCTCAAAGCGCCTGTTCGTGCAGCTCGACGGAACCTTGGGCGATGTGCCGACCGAGCGGATCAGCATGCTGCCGACCGTGCACAACGCGGACAGTTTCGTCGTCACCGGCCCGAACCCGGGCAAGGTGACAAGCTGGGCGGCACTGCTCGATCCGGCGTGGCGCGGACGCGTGGTCCTGCAGGCGGACGCGGCGATCGGGGCGCTCGATCTGGCTCTGGCGCTGATGGCGCAGGGGGATCTGCGCGGGGCCGATATCGGAGATCTGTCGCTGGAGGAGATCGATGGGCTGACCGCCCAGTTGAACCGGCTGGTGCAATCGGGCCATTTCGACTGCGTCTGGGCGGACGAGGCCGAGGCGGTGGCCGCGCTCGGCGAAGACACTCCCAAAATCGGATCCCTTTGGTGGACCGGGTTCGTCAGGCTGCGCGCGGCGGGGGTGGAGGTCTCAATGGTCACCCCGGATGAAGGCTACCGCGGGTGGTTCGGTGGGCTGGCGCTCTCCTCCGTCATGGAGGCGCGGATGCACGACGCGTGCTACGCCTATCTCAACTGGTGGCTCGACGGGCGCCCCGGGGCGATCATGGCGAAGTCAGGTGCCTACATGGCCAACCCAGCGACCGTTCGGCGCCTGCTGCGGCCGGAGGAATGGGACTTCTGGTACGAGGGAAAGCCCGCGGTGGGCGAGATCCGCGACGCGCAAGGCGTGGTGATCTTTGGGCCGGGCGACTGCCGCGAGGGGGGCGGATACGAGACGCGACTGTCGCGGGTACGGGTCTGGGATGCGGTCATGAACGAGCACAATTACCTTGTGCGTCAGTGGCTCTCCGCCCTCCAACCGACGATGCGGCCGCTCAAGGCGTTCTCTTCTGCAAGTAGCCGGGCATGACGGGCTCTGGAAAGACGGAGATCGCGATCAGGCGTTGGCGCGTGCGCTCCGCCGACAGGTTGATGTGCTGCTCGAGCATGCCGGCGGCCGCATCGACCGCGTTGCGCATCAGAAGATCCAGAACCATGGCGTGTTCCTGGAACGCAATCTCGAAGGGCTTGGCGCCTACATTCTCGGCAAAGATGCGATTGACGACCATCGCGACCTGGGTCTGGCGCACCATGCGCTGCAAATGCGGGTTGGCGCAGTTGTCGAGGAGCGTCGCGTGAAGGTCGCGCTCAAGAGCCGCGCAGCGCGCCGCGTCGAGCGCCACCCGCCCCGACAGCGCGTCGGACAGATCGGCCCGCATCCGTTCCAAGTCCGTGGCCGTGACATGAGGCGCGCTGTCGCGAAGTGCGAGCGGCTCCAGTCGCGCGCGGATCGAGGAGAAGTGCGCCACATCCCGTGCGGTCAGCGGGCCGACCACCCAGTGCGAGCGCAGATCCTTACGCACCAGCCCGCGGTCGCGAAAGCGGCCCAGAAGATCGCGCACGATGTTGCGGCTGACGCCGAAATGGTCCGCGGCGGACTGTTCGTTTATGCGGTAGAGGCCAAAAGGAAGCGCGTCCGAGAGGCTCTTCTCGAACTCGCCCTCGATCAGACGCGCGGAATCGGGACGCGGTTCGGCGCGCTCATTGGGGTCGAGGCCGAGCATGGCCGGCGTCAGTTGGCGCCGCTCCGGCAGGGCTGCGGACGCGCCCACAACAAAGCCCCGGCCATTGAA
>JBCCWM010000086.1:0-13510 GCA_039193505.1 Pseudomonadota bacterium
CGCAGTTTGGTGCGTGCCCGAGGTCTCGAGGCAGGATTGGCTCGTTCTCGACGTTTTTCTTGGCGGCGCTCTCCACTTCGAGTGGCGCCTGGTGGATGCGTTCGCGGAGCCGGTCGATTGGGACGCCGCCGCCGAGGCTGCCATGCGGGCGATCCCAGATGTGGACGTGCTACCCCTCGGCAAGCGTCGTTGCCAGCTCGGGATCGTCCGGTTCGGCGGTCGCCCAGAGCTCTTCGAGGGCCCTTCTCTGCACCCGTTCGACCTTGCCGTTGAGTGGCGTCGGCACCAGCCTCGTGATGCCCTAATTGGGCACTGCGCCCATGCAGGCCCATCTCGTCGAGATCAGCGCAACCGTTGCCTCTAGCGCCCACGCTGTGCTCGTCCTCGACCAGTCGGGTTGGCCCATGTCAACGACGCTCAACGTGCCCGACACGATCACACTCGTGCCACTGCCGCCCCGCTCACCGGAGCTGAACGCGGTCGAGACCATCTAGCAGTTCATGCGCGACAACTGGCTCTCGAACCGTGTCTTCGCGTCCGACAAAGACATGGTCGACCACGGCTGCCAGGCCCGAAACGATCACATCGAACAACCCTTGCGCATCATGTCCATCGGGATCCGCGATTGGGCCCATAGGTGCTGACCAATCGGCATTGGTGCAAAACCGAGTCCATTTCTCTAACAATGACCTGATCGGGCGCTCAATCATCCCGTTCTGCTGCGGGCAGTGGGCGTGCGTGATGCACGCCTGCTTGAGGCCAGAGCTGCTGACCAGCTTGGCGTAGACCCCCCGACGGGATCGCCGGCTCACTGTCGCCGCGAAGAAGTAACCGCTCCTCGACCTTGCCCAGCGTGCCAGACCTGGCGATCAACGCGTGTTCAAGCGCTGACACCGCAGTGGTTGCCAAGCGGGATTGCGACAGGTGCCAGCCCGATGGCTCCCGCTTGGTCAAGCATGAAAAGCGCTAGGGCCGGCCGACTTGACCAGCCTAGACACGGCACAGGTCGGTTGACTGTCGCTCATGAGACCGCGCTGCGACGGACGGCGCTCCCTGGCCGTGCGGCAATGGGTCTTTTGCGCACCAGCAAACGTCCGGAGCGGGCCGCCGGACCAAGCGCAGAGCGTGTTGATCGCGACCACCTCGCCGTGCCTGCCAGATGGCCCTGATGGAACGCCTGGATCAGGTGCCTTTTGCGAATGCGCGCGACCCGATGGCGCATCACTGGCTCAGTTCCGCTCCCTGAGGGTCTTCCACCTTTTGTTGCGCCCGAAGCTCCAACATAGCCTCACGACAGGCTTCCTGCAGGTCGGGACGCTGCTTCTCTTGCTGGCGCACGTCCGCCGGATTGGCCTTCAGGGGCGGTCTCCATGCTATTGAGTGCATCATCCACCCAGGTCTCGATCTCGGACGGCGTCATATCAGGCGAAAGACTGGCCTCCGCCACCGTGATCTTGCCTTGGATGATCTCGACGACGAGCGCTCTTGCGCTTCGCCGTCCAACACTTGGCACAGTCTGGTGCTCCGCGGATCGCGACGGTCTCCTCCTTGGGGCATGAACAGTCCGTACAGTCGCCCCAAAGTACTCGCCAAAGGGGAGCCGCTCGAAGTGCGGGCCGGACCGCAGAAGAGGCCGCCCCGTGTCAGGGGACTTGGACCGGGGTCGTGGGATCACTTTCCTGCCATTCGCCGAAGCGGGAAAGGGCATCGTAGGGGCCGGCATACTCGATCCGCTCGGGGCGGGTCCGTGCACGAAACGCCTGCGTTGGACTCAGGTATGTGGCGATCAGGCGCGTGGCGTCCCGTCTGGCGGCGGTGATTGCCGACGGCACGTCAGCGATCCGCCGCACGGGAGCCGAGGCGCCAAGACCGATATAGACGAGATCCAGCACTGTTCCGGGCGGCACGCCCTCGAAACCGCCTGCTTCCGCAATCATCGCTTCGAGCTCGAGTTGCCGCTTGAAGACGGCAAGCTGTTTGGGCGTCGGAAGCGTGCTCTTGTAGTCGTAGATGACGATCTGTCCCTCGGGTCCGAGGTCGATCCGATCGGCGCGGGCGCGGATGGTCACGGGCGGCTCGGTCCAGATCACCTCTCCCGGAATTTCAAAGGCCTTGGGATGGGCTTTGTCCCGCCGAACCACCTCGGCGGCAAAGAAAGCGGGGGCGAGCGCCAAGAGGTGCTCCGACCACACGGCACGGGCCGAGGGCGAGGGCACCGTGCCGCTTAGCACGGCGTCCACAATCGCTCCGAAGGCGCCCAGTCGATCGGGCGCTGTGGTTTCGATCTCGCTAACGGCCTGCTCAAGGACCCTGTGGAAGGCCTCGCCACGATGTCGCGCATCGAGGCTGCTGTGGAGTGGATCGAGGGGCCGCAGCCCGAGCACACGTTTGGCGTAGACGGCGTAAGGATCGCGGACGAGGGTCTCGAGATCCGTGACGGAGAGCTCTCTCGGTCGGGCTGCTGCGGGCGGTGCCGGCGCCGGTCGCGGCGCTGCGGGCACACGGTCGATCGGTTGGTCCAGCGCATCGGCGCGCCTGAGGCGCGCCTCCCCCCGCAGCCGCATCGACGACCAGGCCTCCTCGCCCTCTCTGCCGAGGCCACGGCAGAGATTTTCGAGCCGGAGGAGCCAGCGGGAAGCGACGGTCGGCGCATCGCTGTCGCGGAGGCTGCGGGTCAGGATGACTTCGGGTGCGCCGATGGCCTGCTCGACATCATGCGCGGCGAGGCCGATCTGGCGGTCGGTCGGCGGCAGGCCCATTGCGGCGCGGAGAGAGGTGGAGAGCCAGGGGTCCGGGCTCGGCTGTTTGGGCCATACACCCTCGGTCAGACCGCCGAGAACGGTGAGGTCGGCCCGTTCCACGCGCGCCTCGATCGTGCCCCAGATCGCGACCCTGGGGTCGGGGGTGTAGGCCGCCTCGGGCACATCGACCTCCATCAGGAGAGCGGTCATCGCTGCCTTATAGCTCGCACGCCTCATCGGACCGCCGGTGAGCGCCGCCTCCTTGATCTCTTGCATCCGACGCGCTGCCGCATGGCCCGCCGCGGCCTCCCAGAGCGCACCCGCCGGCCGACCGAATGGCTGCGCGGCGTCATCGAATGCGGGCGCTTGCAGATCGTCGCTTTGCGCGGCGACGTCAGCCTCCTTAACCGCCAGCTCCGGCCCGGCAGCTATGCGTTCTGCGATCTCCAGATGATGGGACAGATGCGCCTCGAACCGAGCCATGTCGGGCGGCGCAGGGCAGGAGACGATCTCTGCGAGCCAACGCGCCCAAGTCACACGTTCCGCGTCGTCCCGGCCCCAGGCCGTGATCGCCGCTGCGGATGGCATTTGAGCACGGCGGAGGACGTCATGCTCGAAGGCGCGGGCGAGGCGCAGATGCGCAGCGCGGATCGGTCCCGACGCCGTCAGTGGGTGGCGGAGCAGGGCCGCCAGGTGAGCCGGCGGTGTCCGGTTCTCCTCAAGCGCCAGCACCAGGCGGAGGAGGACGCCGGGCGGGGTCAGTCCGAGCGGTCGGCCGGCGCTGTCATCGGGGGCGATGCCAAACCGCTCAAGCTCCCCCGCGACGCGGCGCGCGAGGGTTCGATCAGCGGTGATCAGGGCGCCGCGCTTGCCGCTCACAGCGCTCTCCTGAAGCGCTCGGGCGATCGCCAGAGCTTCGAGGCGCGGTGTCGGAGCCTCGACAAGGGTGAGATCGCTGGTAGCTTTCAAGAGTTCCGGCGCCAGCGCCGGTCCCTGCTGTCGCCAGGCGTCGGTAACAGGGGCCGGACGCAGGGCGAGCGACAGCAACCGCGCACGAGGCGGGCAAGATGGGGCGACCTCATACCAGAGGGGCAGCCGATCCGGCCGCACGCCGAGACGCGCACAGATCCGCGCAATGCTCCACTGCGGGTGATCGGGGCGTGCATCGGGCTCGGTCAACCTGTCCCAGACCTCGGGCGGCAGGTGCGGGTCGACGCCCGGCAGGACCACCGCCCCCTCTGGCAGCGCGGCGACCGCAGCCATCAACTCAGGCGTCGCCCCTCGTGACCCTGTGGAGCCCGCGACGACCACAGGATGGCTGGGCGGAGCGGCTGTCAGGCGAGCGGCTTCCTGCAGGAGGGCCACGCGCCGCGCAGCGCCGGCGCCCCCTGCCGCTCCGACCTCGCGCAGTAGACGGAGAAAGCGGAGAGAGCGCTGCCAGTGGCCGGCCAGCGCAGCGGCGTCGATGCGTTCGAGACGGTCGGGGGGCACACCTTCCTCTTCGAGCTCGCTCAGCAGCTCTTCGAGACTGCCGGCGAGCGCGAAAGCGCCGCTCCGCGGTCCGAGATCGGGCTCTCTTTCGATGAGTTTGTCGATCAGTTGCGTGAGCAGGAGTTGGCGACTGAGCGGTGGGTCAATCGCACGGTCGCGCCCGAAATCCGTCAGGGTGAGGAGGCGGGGGCCGAGCCGGACGGGTCCCGCCTCGATCAGTGCGGCCAAGCGGCGGCGTGACCGTTCGGTGCTGAGGATGAGCGTCGCTTCGGCGGCGACCATTGGATCTCGGTCTGCCAGCTGGCGGTCGAGCCCGGCCAAAAGGGCCGCGCCGAAATCGACCCCTGGAGGCAGCGCAAAGACACGCGGGCGCTTGGCCAGCGTCATCGCACCATCTCCTCGGCCAGGGGAAGCGAGCCGAGATGGCCGACATCGCACCACACCCTGTCCAGGACGGCGCCATAGGCGCGACCCTCGGCGATCATCGCGTCCCAGACGGGGTTGAGCGAGAAGATCTCTTCCGGCCAGGCATAGATGCGCTCGGGGCGGATCACTTGGACGCCGGTGTAGACAAAGGGGGCGCTGGGCGCGCGGCCGCGGCGGATCAGGCGATCCTGCGGGCCGAGCGCGAAGTCTCCCGCCCCGTCGTGAGAGAGCGCACGCTCCCGCGGCACGAGGAGAAGAAGCGCCTCCATCCGCGCCGCGTCCCACTGGGCAACGAGTGGCGCCATGGGGTCACCGTCAAAAATGGCATCTGCGTTCAGTGTCAGAAGCGGCGCCGGTCCGAGCAGGGGAGCCGCGTGTTTCATCCCGCCGCCCGTGTCGAGGAGCACAACTTCGTGGCTGAGGCGGATCTTGGGGGTGGCCCGGCTTTTTACGTGGAGTGCAATCTGCTCGGCCAGATGGTGGGTGTTGACCACCGCGCGCGGCACCTGTGCCCGGAGGAGAAGATCGAGTGTGCGATCGAGGAGGGTTCGCCCGCCGATCTCGACGAGCGGTTTCGGAGTGGACAGCGTCAGCGGCCGCATGCGCGTGCCGAGGCCTGCGGCGAAGACCATGGCGCATTCGGGCGTCATGTCGACTGCATCCGTGCGAGCACCTCCTGCGCTGGAGGCGGTGCAGTCCGGCTCACCCAATCGCGAAGCCCGGTGAGACGGGGATGGGCGAGGTCCCGCATCAAGTGCCCCCAGACCCGCGGCATGTGGCGAAGGTAGTCCGGGCGCCCGTCGCGGCGTGCCAGCCGCGCGAAAAGGCCGAGGATCTTGAGATTGCGCTGCGCGCCGAAGACCGCCACCGACGCTTCGAGATCGTGGAGCGGCGTCCCCGATGCGTCCGACATCTGGTGCAGTGCCGCGGATCGAGTTGTCTCCGATACGTCGCGTCGCGCATCCTCGAGGAGAGAGACGAGATCATAGGCGGGATGGCCCGCACGCGCATCTTGGTAGTCGAGAAGCCCGACGCGCGCGGCGCCCGCCCGTTCCGGCATCCAGAGCAGGTTCTCGGCGTGAAAGTCGACCAAGACGGGAACCGGCTGCGCGGCCGGGAGGGCAGCCACTGCCTCGAGGGTCAGGCTTTCGAGAACCCGTGCCTCCGCCGGCGGCAGCGCGTGGCCGCGCGCCACCGGCAGATACCAGAGCGCAAAGCGGCGCACTTCCTCGCTCAGGATGGCGTCCTCGTAGGGTGGCAGGTCCTCCGCCGAGCTTTTCTGAATGCGGGCCAGCACATCCACGGCCGCGGCATAGAGCCCGCCCTCATCGCCAGGCTGGGCCTCGAGCCATCGGGCAAAGAGCGCGTCGCCCAGGTCTTCGAGGAGCAAAAACCCGTTGTTGGGATCGACATCGTAGATCTCGGGCGCGCTGAGCCCGATCTCGCGCAGACGGTTTGTGATCCGGGTGAAGGCGCCGATGCCGGGGCCGGCATCGGGCCAGTCCATCAGAACGCGCCCCCCGGCGCGAAAGTAGCGACGCGTCGAAGCGTCGCCTGCAAAGGGCTGTGGTTTTTGCGCGATGTGTGACGCTGCGAGGAAGCTCGCCCGCTCGTCCTCTCGTCGGGACCTCGGGATCGCATGGCGCACGGCCGCCCACCGGCCGCCCAGGGCGGAGATCTGCGCCCTGCGGCCATGGGGCGTCGCCGAGAGCGCGATTTCGAGCGCCCGCTTCGGGCGAAGGGGGCCGAGGCGGTCTGGCCACTCGATCAAAGTGACGGCGTCCTCGAACGCCTCCTCCAAGCCAAGTTCGGTGACGTCGTCGGGTCTGCCGAGACGGTAGAGATCCGCGTGCCAGAGCGCTGTGTCGCCGGCGCAGTATGTCTGCACCAGAGTGAAGCTCGGGGAGGGGATGTCGTCCGTCGCCCCGACGGCCGCGAGGCGGGAGGCAATGATGGCGCGGGCGAGCGTACTCTTGCCGGCGCCGACAGGTCCCGACAAGAGGAGTGTGTCGCCCGGCACAAGATGCGGGGCGAGGCGGCGTCCGAGCGCCTCTGTGGCCTCTCTGTCGGCGAGATAGATGGTTTCCGGCACCCGCATCCTGCGCTTGTTTTGATCCGACCCTGCCGCCGGCATCGCAGAGGCGCAAGGCCGATCCGCGGGAGGCGCTCCCCTTGCGAGCGTCGGATGGGGCACGGGCGCTCTTGGACTTTGGCCAAGTCGCCCCGCCCCCCATCCCCGACCGAGGCTCACCCTGTGAACTTGGCGCCCGGCTTGCGGCTTTGGGCGTTTCGCGCAGTTGTGCGGCGGGCTCTCGGGTGTTCTTGCGGTGCAGTCGGTTTGCCATAGGAGCCCGCTCTGGATGGCATGGCAGGCGAGGCTCGGAGGGATCGAGGTCTTGGACTTGTCGATGCACAGTGTTCAGGTCGGATGCGCGATCCGCCGGCGCTGCGCCCCTGATGGGGCACACCGCTTGGGCCACGCCCTTGCGTCCACTTTGGGTGGGGGCCGACCTGCGACCAAGTGGGCGCGCTGGCTGCAGAGCATGTGCACTCGGTCTCCGGAGGGTTCAATTTCCCTCAGCGCCATTGTCGCATAGCCTCCGAGAGGTCCGGGGGCGCGGTGTCGAGATGCCCCGAAAATGGACGAGTATCGAGGGCGCCTTGTCGTCGATCACGGGCATCTGCTCGGGGGGGCGGTCGCCTCGCCACGCCCCCTGATCGGCGCCAGACGGGCCGCGGAAGTGCGATGCGGTTCTGCGCAGCTCATTTGAGATCGAGCGGATGCTCAGGTCGACGGGGCGCGGCGCCTTCGCCCGGTGACCGGATGACGTTCTTCGCACTCGGGCCGCACGTTCCGGTCGATCGACCGCCGATCTGCGGTCTAAGGCGGCCAAGATCGACATCTACCGTGTTGCCCAGACGCGGTCGGGCCTATGGCGCGGCGAAGGCGGCATGCTCCTCCGCGTCACAGATGCCGGCGGCGCAGCGCTCCAGCGCTGCGATCTTTGCCGGCGTCGGTGCTCTGTCGAAGGTGCTGCCACAGGGATTTACAGTCAGCCTCAGCCCGGCCTCTGTCCGGTCGAAGATCATGAGACCCGTCTCGTCCGAGGGAGGGTAGGTGCCGCACCACGAGCCGAAGCACATGGCCCGCACAAGCACCGTCTCGGGGGCATCGGCACCAAAGAGGCGGCCCTCGAACGCCATTTCGACATCGACCGGAGGCGTTTCGGCGGTCGGTGTGGGCAAAGGCCCAAGTGGCGT
Source organism: Pseudomonadota bacterium (assembly GCA_039193505.1). Taxonomy (GTDB): domain Bacteria; phylum Pseudomonadota; class Alphaproteobacteria; order Rhodobacterales; family Rhodobacteraceae; genus Algicella. The sequence continues at coordinate 7,920 of JBCCWM010000086.1, forward strand.
CAGGTGGCCGAGCCCAGCGACGAGAGCGGTGCGGGACGCAAAGGTCTCGGCCAGGTTGGCCGGCAGACAGGAGAGGGCCCCGGCCTCCGTTGCCATGACCAGCGGGATCAGCATCAGGATCTTTCGCATGTCTCTCCCCCTCGCGTCGTATGAGGTCCACCCAACCGGGATCTGATCGGCCCTTTTCTTTCGGGGCCGGGTCGCGTAGACCGTCGGCCTCGGCGGCAGAGCACACCCTTGGAGGATCGCCGCCTTCAACCGAGGAGACAACCCACATGGCCGAGACTGAAGCTCTCGCAGCCACGACGCGCGCGGGGACAGGCAAGGGGGCCGCCCGCGCAGCCCGTCGTGAGGGGATGGTGCCGGGCGTCATTTATGGCGGCGGCGCGGACCCTGTGTCGATCAACCTATCCTTCAACGCGCTCTTGACGCGGCTTCGGGCGGGCAAGTTCATGTCCTCGCTCCTGACGCTCTCCATCGACGGCAAGGAGGAACGCGTGATCTGTCGCGCGGTCCAGCGGGACGTGGTCAAGGACCTGCCGCTGCATGTCGATTTCCTGCGCCTCTCGCCGCGGAGCCGGATCAACCTCTTTATCCCCGTCGAGTTCATCGACGAGGCCGAGTGCCCGGGGATCAAGCGGGGCGGCGTCCTGACGATCGTTCGCCCGGAGGTGGAGTTGAAGGTGACCGCGGGCGACATCCCCGAGAAGATCGTGGTCAGCCTGAAAGGCCTCGGCGTCGGGCACACGATCACGATCTCGTCGGTTGAGCTTCCCGCCGGCACGCGGCCGATGATCACCGACCGAGACTTCGTGATCGCCAACATCACTGCGCCGAGCGGCCTGGCCGCTGCCAGCGACGAAGAAGAGGACAGCGAGGAGGGCTGACACGGCCCCCCGATGGAGCGGTGCCATGAAGCTCGTCATCGGTCTTGGCAATCCCGGCGCGAAATACGCGCGGAACCGCCACAACATTGGGTTCATGGCGGTCGAGGCGATTGCCGCGGCCCATGGCTTCGGTCCCTGGCGCGACAAGTTCCAGGGCCAGCTCTCGGAGGGGCGCTTCGGATCGGCGAAGGCGCTCCTCCTGAAGCCCACCACCTACATGAACAACTCGGGCCAGTCGGCGGCCGCGGCGATCAGGTTCTACAAGCTGTCGCTCGAGGACGTGATCGTCTTCTACGACGAGCTTGATCTCCAGCCCGGCAAGTGTCGGGTGAAGCGGGGCGGCGGAACCGCGGGGCACAATGGCATCCGCTCGCTCCATGCTCATATCGGGCCAGACTACCTCCGGGTTCGCCTTGGGATCGGCCACCCCGGGGACAAGCGGCTTGTCTCCAACCACGTGCTCGGCGACTTCGCCAAAGCCGATCAGGGCTGGCTGGACGCGCTTCTGGCAGGGATCGCGGACGGCGCGCCGAGCCTCGTGTCGGGTGACGAGAGCGGGTTTATGAACGCCGTCGCGCTCCGCACAGCGCCACCCCGCACAGCACCTAAGCAGCCGCCTGCCGCAGACCCTCCTCCACAGGCAGCGCCCGAGAAACGCTCCGCGCTGCAACGGCTGATCGACAAGTTCAACTGACGGCCTCCGCCTCGGGACGCGACGGCGGGACGTCGAGCAATTCCTCAATGAAAAGACTGAGGAGCTGCGTGCGGTTTGACACGCCAGCCTTTCGGTAGATCGACGCGCTCTGCGCCTTGACCGTCCCGTCGCTCGTTTCGCGGAGGGCTGCGATCTCGGCAATGGAGAACCCTTTGAGCGTGAACCAGGCGACATCGCGCTCCGCTGGTGTCAGCCCCCAGCACTGGAAACGCTCCTCCAGAAGCTCGGCAAAGGCGCGGGAGGCGGCTGAGAGCTTCCGCTCCATCATCCGATTGCGGGCGAGGGTCACGATCAGCGCCCGAAGACCGATCGTAAACCCGATCACAAGGCCAAGCGCTGCGCCGATCTCGATCGCCTCGCGGAGTTGCCAGCTGATCGGCTCAGTCCGGATCCCGAGAACCGCCGCGCCAATGTCCCAGACAAAAAAGACGGTTGCGGCAAACTGAACCGGCACGACCAGCCAGAGGAGAGCGCTCAGCGATGGCACCGGCGGCCCTCACTCGTCGTCATCATCGTCCTCTCCGTCGTCGTCTTGGTCGTCGTCGTCGTCGTCCTCACCGTCGTCGTCGTCTTGGTCGTCGTCCTCTTCGTCCTCGTCGTCTGGGTCCTCGTCGTCGTCGTCGTGTTCTCCGTCGTCCTCGTCCTCTCGCTCAAAGCCGCCGAGCGCAGCATTATCGTCGCCCCCGCTCCTCCGCGGCAGAAGGGGGCTCACGGCGCGTCCGCCGCCGTCGATCTCAACGAGGTAGTCGCGCAGGATTTCGCCGGTGGTCGGAACAACGACGAGCTCGCGCCGATACCGACTGGTTCGCGCCACAACTCTGATCCGGCCGAGCCAGGTTCGCTCGACGTCCTCAATCACGAAACCCTGGCGCTGCAACTGGTCGGTCACCTGCTCGACCACGGTTTGCGACGCCGCGACCCCGGCACAGAGGACCAGCCCAACCGTCAGGTGAACAAGACGCAGAATCATGATCCGCCTCATCAAGCAGCGGGGCCAACGCGTGGCCCCGCAGTCGACTTACGCGGCATCAAGGTTGGACATCAATCATCGTCGTCGTCATCGTCATCGTCATCGTCATCGTCATCGTCATCGTCATCGTCATCGTCATCGTCATCATCATTGTCGTCGCTACCGTCATCATCCTCACGGTCATCGTCGTCGTGTTCGTCCTCGTCCTCGTCATCTCGGTTGTCGTCTTCGTCGTCGTCGTCATCGCCCCGATCCCTCAAAAAGTCTCGCAGAGCGCGGCGCAGTTCTCGCCGCGTCGACCCTTCGCTCGTCGCGACGATGACTGGCTCGGCCGCGGCGCCCTCAATCGTTTGCAGAATGTCGGCCACAGCCCCGGCTGAGAGCGCCGGAGCCTCCGGCATCGCGCGGGACAACGCGCCTATGGATGCGCTTGCGCTCGTCGACGTGCCGAGCGCGATCGCGAGTGACAGCGGCAGAAGAGTGGTTTTCATGTGTGCCTCCAGGCGTTTGGCGAGCCGCGACACTGCGGCCGGTGCGCTGGAGGAGAGGCAAAGGCGCCATCCAAGGCCATTGCCCTGAGGTTTAGGTGGGCAGCCCTAAACCGAAGTTGACGCCCGTTCAGTCCTTGCGGAAGAACTTTTTCTCGCGCGGCTTGCCGTCCCAACCGGGTTTTCCTTTGGGTCGGTCGGGGTAAGGCTTGCCGCCGCCCTCGCGGTCGCCGCGGTAGGGTTTTGCTCGGTCGTTATGCGGGCGGGGTCCAGGCTTCGATGGTCGGCTGTCGTCATCGCGGTGCTCCCACTTCTTGAGAAGGGCTGCGGGAAACGCGTCCCGCCCGATCACACCCTCATGACACCAGACTGTGCGGACAATCCCGTCCTCCACAGTCTCGACGCCCATCCGCATTGATCCCGACGTCAGGACGACAATGTCGCCCACCCCGAACTCAGCCATGTTTGAGACCTTTCACGTGCGCGGTGCCCCAAGCTCGCGCTCTGTGCCGATCTGATGTCAGAGCTTGCGCACCGGGTCCAGCGAATTCAGCGCTGCGCCGGCGAGAGAGTTCTGTTGGCGACAACGATTCGAAAATGCGCCGCATCCGCCCGCCGAAACATCCCAAACGCCGCTTGCGCGTTCCGGAGAGCTTGGCCCGAGGGCGTGCCTGGATCGGCCCGGCAAAGTCTGCTCTGGCCGGGCTGCCGGCAGGGCGACCTTCGCACGTCGCTTGCGGCGTTGGACGGTGACCATGGCGCGATTGCCGGTCCCGCTGCGCGCTTGTGCCGCTCTCTGGACGCGCCGGAGATGGACGTTGTGAGGCGACACGGGTCCGACTGAGAGGTCGGCCATTCCGGTGTGTTGGGCTCAGTGCCGCGCAAAGACCTCCCGGCAGAGGCCACAGCTCCGGGCGAGCGCTGTTTGTCCCGGCAAGATGAAGACCAGTTCTTCACGAGCGCTGGAGCGGCCATCAAGTGGGTCCCGACCCACAGCCCGGCCAGGTCCGCGGGCCGCCTCTCGCTCAGTGCCGCTGCGACCGACGGAGTGCGGCTGCACCTGTAGCCGGAACCGAGCAGGCGTCCTTGCACTTGCCTCGGTCTGAGCCGGACGATCCGCTGCGCGGAGCTCGACCTTCCCATTCGCACCTGGATATCGCTCTCGCTGAACATGACGGCAATCGCAATTTGGCAATAATTTATCAAAAATGCTCTCTGCATTTGAATAAAAGGAAAATTGGTCAAAATAACGAGGATGGTTTACGTGGCGTCGAGCGCTCTGACTTTCTTCTCTCTGCCGCCATCAACACCTACTTCAGTAAGGTGTTGCAACAACCGATCAAATCCGTCTTGAGCGCCTCGATCGGAGTCAGGGATATCTGCCCAGGACGGGATCCGGTTTCGGATCGCCATCTTGAGAGCGTTTGATCAGCACGCTGAGTTGAGTGAGCGTTCCCAAAGGTCGCGCTGTCCACTTCGTTGCCTCCAGGCGGAAACTGTAGGCGAAGACGGGCAAATCACTCTCCATGAACCTTTTGGGGCGAGCCATTGGGGACATGCTGGCCGGTGCACGGGTGCCTTCGCCAGAGCATGGGCTTTCTGCCGAGCACGGTCGGCAGCAAAGGGCAACGGCGCAAACAAAGCGCCACGGCACAGACGGCCGGACAGTCTCCGCGGGATCTCAACGTCCTCCGTCTCTAAGCTCTGCCGCAGGATCGACGAACGGGTGAAGGCTGTCCCGGAGCGGCCTCTCGACGGCGCGTGGCCCTACCTGCGGATGCGACCTGCCCGAAGCTCCGTGAGGGTGGCCGGCTCGGGAGCGTGACCGCCATCGGGCCGGTCGCCGTGACCGCCCATGGCCCGCGAGAGTGTCGGCCTGCGCATCGCTCCCTCCCAGGCGGTCGGGCGATGGCCCTCACCCTTCCGGACGCCTGAGCGGTCTCGTCACGCGGCGTGTCCGGCACCGGGCTGGCCGCGGATGACGGCCTCTCGACCGCCATCTCGCGCAGGATGGCGGTCGAGAGCCGGCGGCGGAGCCGCGTCCGCTTCGAGCGCACCGCCCTGGCCCAAGTCCCGCGCGCAGACCGCGGCGGTCGCCGCGGCCGTGCGCTAGGTCTGCGTCCCGCCCGACCGCGCAGGGGCACTCACCGCCTGCCTCCGCCAAGGCTGGCCGAAGCGCGGCGCGCCGATGGACACCGCCGAGGCGGACGGGCCCGTCCGCATGGCCGTCCCCAGCCGCCAACAACCCGGGCTGCACTCCAACGGCCCCGCTGGAGCGCTCGACCGAAGAGTGGACGCACCCTGCAGACGTCGTCTGGCCGTCTCACGGACCGTCGGCGGTCATGCCCTCCCTCCCGAACGATGCTTCGATCGCACGCCTCCACGGCGCCGCGCTCCGCGAGCAGAACGACGAGCGGCACCTCCGGCACCGCTCCATCCAGATCGACGGCATGGCCGACCTCCACGCCGAGCGCAGACCCGAAACCGAGCACACCTGTCAAGCGACACCCAGCTTTACGGTTTAAGGCGAC
>JBCCWM010000087.1:0-13466 GCA_039193505.1 Pseudomonadota bacterium
CGACAAACGCAGCGGAACCGCCACAGGGTTCGCCGCGCTGGCTGTGCCGACCGGCGACGTGTTCGGCCCGCCACCGTCCTCGGGCGTTCACACGAGCCCCGAACGCGCTCGAACGGGACATCCCCGCCGGAACGGTCGTGCGTGTCAGTCCGGCTCTGTCCAAACGCGTTGTCTTCATTGACGAAACCTCCGTGAAGACAAACCTGATCCCGCTCAGAGGATGAGCCCCGCTTGGGGATCGCTTGGTTAGGGACGCGGCAATCGGGTCCTGGGGCATACAGACCTCTGTCGCAGGACCCACCGCCTATGCCACGAGGGCTCCTCCCCGGGTGATGAAGAGCGCAATGGACGGCCCGGCCTTCGCGGCTTACGCCGAGCAAGTGCCGGTCCCGGGATCGGACCTCGGCTCGGTCGTCATCCTGGACAACCTGGACCCCATAGGATCGACGCCGCAGCCAAGGCGATGCGGCAGGCTGGGCGCTGGATCCTCTTCCTGCCGCCCCAAAGCTCGGACCTCACTCCAATCCAGACGGCCTTCTTCAAGCTCAAGCTCACCTGAGGCGCATCGGTGTGCGCACATTCACTGCCATGTACGAAGCCATCGCGCAGCTCTGTAACCTCTCCCCGCCACAAGACTGTTGGGCTCACTTCAAGGCTGAAGGATATGTCTCAAGTTGATTGCGGAATGCTCAAACGGTCAAAAAAGCGGAAGAGCATGTTTCGGCGGAGCGGCGCCACTCTCGCTTTCGAGTGCCGGTCCCTTTCCGCTACGGAGTGCGGTCAGACGATGGACCCGCCGCGTCTCTCTCGCTTCAATTGAGACGCGCTGCGACCGTCTCAATCGATGCGTCGATCATCCGATCCCCTTCATCGGCGCCAAGCTTTTCTGCAAGGACTTGCGCCGCCGCCGCAATGGCGACCGAGGCAGCGCGGTCGCGGACCTCCTTCACCGCGGCCTTCTCGGCCGAGGCGATCTGATCATCCGCCGCTTTCAGTCGACGCTCGAGCGTGGTGGCCAAGTCCCGCTTGGCCTCCGCCGCAGCCGCCTCCGCATCCGCTTTGGCGGCCTGCACAATCGCAGCCGACTGCTCCGCAACTTCCTTTTGCTTGCGCTCAAAGGATGCCAGCAGAGCCTGCGCTTCCTCGCGAAGGGCCCGTGCCTCGTCGATTTCCGCTTTGATCGTGTCGGCACGTGCATCCAGCGTTCCGGCGACCTTTGTGGGTACTTTGAGGTGGAGCAGGATGCCAATGAAGAGGATGAACCCGAGGCTGACAACGAAGTCAGTGTTGTTCAGGCTGAAGAAGGCGTCCCCTGCATAGATCAGCATAGCCTCACTCCTTGATGGCGGATTGCACGGCGCGCGCGACTGCGCCTTGGTCAGTGGCCCCGGGCGTCAACGTGGAGACAATGGCTTCTGCCGTCTCGACCGCGACCGCTTCGACACTCGCCATGGCGCCATCCCGGATTTCCCCGATGCGCCGCTCGGATTCCGCCGCGCGGGCAGCGATCTCCGCGTTCGCTTTGGCGGTCGCGGCGTCGACATCCTTTTGGACTTCCGCGCGGGTCTCGTTGGCGATCTTCTGCGCCTCGGACCGCGCATCGGCGAGCGCCTTTGTGTAGGCTTCTTCGGCCTCCGCCGCCCGCTGTTTGAGCGCGGCCGCCTGCTCAAGATCGCCGGCAATGGTCTCATGCCGGTCGGCAAGCGCCCCTGCGATACGGGGCAGGGCGATCTCGGTCAGGATCAAGTAGATTACGACCAATGTCAGCACCAGCCAGAAGATCTGGTTCGGAAATGTCGTGAAATCGAGCTGCGGCAGGCCGGGGGCGGCCGCAGCGGCTTCGGTCTCTTCTGTGGCCATCGGGACCTCCTGGTGCGGCGGACAAGGGGCGGGCGCTGGACCCGCGCCTTGGGTCGATCTCAGACGAAGATCAAGAGGAGCGCGACGAGGAAGGAGAAGATGCCGAGCGCTTCTGCAAACGCAATGCCGATGAAGAGGTTTGGCAACTGCTCCTGCGCGGCAGCAGGGTTGCGGAGCGCGCCGGCGAGGTAGTTGCCGGCGATGTTGCCCACGCCGATGCCGGCGCCGCCCATACCGAACGCGGTCAGACCGGCGCCGATATAGGCGCCCATTTGTGCGATATCGCCTTCCATGATGATACTCCTAGCGTTGGAAGTTCAGTGATGCGGGTGCAGTGCGTCGTTGAGGTAGACGCAGGTGAGGATGGTGAAGACGTAGGCCTGGATGACGGCAACGAGCAGCTCCAGCCCGTAGATCGCAGCGATCGCGACGACCGGCAGGACCGCCCCCACGCCGAGCATGCCTGCAAAGCCCGCAAACACCTTCAGGATCGCGTGCCCCGCCATGAGGTTGCCGGCCAGACGGATGGAATGGCTGACGGGACGGACGAAATAAGAGATGACTTCGATGACCGCAAGGATCGGGCGCAGCGGCAGCGGTGCGCTCGAAACCCAGAAAAGCTCCAGAAACTTAGCACCGTTCTTCACAAACCCGACGATCGACACCGTAAGGAACACCGCAAGAGCCAGGACGACCGTGACTGCAACCTGGGAGGTCGTCGAGAAGCTCATTGGAATGAGGGCGAGCAGATTGGCAAACAGAATGAACGTAAAGAGCGTCATGATGTAGGGAAAGAACTTCAGGCCCTCTTTGCCGGTAATGTCCTCCACCATCTTGTAGATGAATCCATATGTGAGCTCCGCGCAGCTTTGCGCGCGCCCTGGGACAAGTGCAGCGCGCCGCGAGCCGACCACCAGAAGCAGACTGATCGCCCCGACCGTCAGCGCCATCCAGAGGGATGCGTTTGTGATCGTGTTGAACGCAATTTCCGTCTCGCCGAAAAGCGGCTTGACCAGGAACTGCTCCATCGGGCTGCTCGCCATCCCTCACTCCTTCTTGGCGGGGTCGAGGCGCGCGCCCTCGCCCCGCCGTTCCGCCACTTCGTTGGCAGTGCGCATGACCGTCCGAATGCCGGCGGCGAACCCGAGAAGCGACAGGATCACGAGAAAGATCGGTGTCGTCCCGAAGAGGCTGTCGAGCCCCAGTCCTAGCCCCGCACCCATGGCCATGCCGACCACAAGTTCAATCACCATCCGCCAGCCGAGACTGGCGGCCGTATACTCGCTCTGCCCCCTGGGACGCGGCGCACGGGCCTCTTGCGCCGCCTTGATCCGCGTCTCGAGCGCAGCCAAACGCCGCACATCCGGATCCTTGCCCATCCCGTTCCTCAGGCTCCACACCGCACGCCGAGCGGGCGACCGATGCGCTTTTCCGCGGGGACCGTAGGCGTTCTGTCAGGCGGCTGTCAAGCACCCGTGGATGCGCCACAACATTCTGAAATCATTCACTTATTTTCCCGCCCAAAACGCCCGCAACGGACCGCTTTCCATTCAACCAAATGGTTGACGATTCAAGCGGTCGCTGGTTTGACGTCGGTATGACCGCCGCGGATGCACAGCTCGACAGGACGTTTCAGGCGCTGGCCGATCCAACCCGCCGCGCGCTGGTCACAGCGCTCCTGGCCGGGGACCGCACGGTCTCTGACCTCGCCGCACCGCATGACATGTCGCTTGCAGCGGTCTCGAAGCACATCGCGACACTTGTCCGCGCGGGTGTCGTGTCGCAGCGTCGCGAGGGGCGCGTGCGGATTTGCAGGCTCGAGATTGAGACGCTGCGCCCGGCTGCCCTCTGGCTCAGTGCGACGGGCCTCGTCGACCCGCTCGACCTCGATCTTCTCGAGGGACGGCTCGAAGACCTCGGCCTCCTCGACGCCCCTTGATCAGTCGCCGAGGGCGATGCCCTCGCGCCGCGGATCGGCCGCCCCGATCAGACCATCCTCGGTGATCTGGATGGCGTGGAGGCCGGAGTTTAGATCCCGCACAGTGACCTCATGCCCGAAGGCGGCCAGCGCCTCGGCCAGATCCTCGGCCTCAGTCCCCACCTCTAGATCCGTCGGCCCGTTCCGGTTCACAACATGGCCGAGAGAGATCGCAGACTGAGGGTCGAGATCCCAATCGAGGATCGCAATGATGGTCGTGGCCACGTAGTTGATTATCCGGCTGCCACCTGGGGAGCCGATCAGCAGCACCGGCTCTCCGTCGCGCAGCACAATCGTCGGCGCCATCGACGAGCGGGGGCGCTTGCCGCCTTCGACGCGATTGGCGATCGGCCGGTCATCCGCCTCGGGACTGCGGGAGAAATCGGTGAGCTCGTTGTTGAGGAGAAACCCGTTTGTCATAACCCGGCTGCCGAACCCGGTCTCAATCGTCGTGGTCATCGAAATCATGTCGCCATAGGCGTCTACGACCACAAAGTGAGAGGTGCCGGGCCGCTCCACCTGGGTGTCGGGCGACAGCAGCATGCCCTCCTCCCAGGGCGGCGTTCCGGGCTCTGCCGTGGTCATCGTCATCTCCGGATCGATGAGCGCCGCCCGGCTTTGCAGATAGTCGGGATCCAAGAGCTCCAACACCGGCCCTTCGACGAAGTCACTGTCGGCCATGTAGAGGCCGCGATCGGCATAGGCGAGCTTCGCGGCCTCGATGTAGATGTGCCAGGACGCCGGCGACGGCTCCGGCCCAAGATCGACATCGCGCAGGATGCCGAGGATCTGCCCCACAGTGAGCGCACCGGAGGAGGGCGGGCCCATCCCGCAGACCTCGTGCTCCCGGTAGGTCTGGCAGACCACTGGGCGCTCGATCACCTCATAGGTCGAAAGATCCTCCGCGGTCAGAATCCCCGGATTGGTCTCAGTCGCGACGGCCGCGATGATGTCACCCGCGATCGCGCCCTCATAGAACGGCGCCGCCCCCGCATCGGCCAGCAGCCGCAGCGTCTGCGCGAAGTCGGGGTTTTTGAGGATCGTGCCCTCGGGCTTCGGAGCGCCGTCTTCCGTGAAGAAATAGGCGCGCGTATCATCGAAGAGATCGAGGCTCCGCTCCTGCGCACCGGCGATCGAGGCGGCCAGACGCGCCGAGATCGGAAACCCCTCCTCGGCCAACGCAATCGTCGGCGCGAAAAGCTCGGCCCAGGGCAGACGCCCGTGCCGGGCATGGAGATCCTCCAGAAGCGCAAGCGTCCCCGGCACACCGACGGAGCGTCCTCCGACCACGGCATCCCAAAACCCCACCGGCTCCCCCTCCGGATCGAGCCAATAGGTCTCATCCGCCAAGAGAGGGGCCCGCTCGCGGCCATCGAGGCTCGACACGGCACGTGCCGACGCGTCCCAGTAGAGCGCGAACGCTCCGCCACCTATGCCAGAGCTCTGCGGCTCAACGAGGTTCAGCATCAGTTGGATGGCCACAGCCGCGTCCGCCGCGGATCCCCCAGCCGCCAGAATGTCGCGCCCGACCTCCGCCGCATAGGGGTTTGCGGCGGCGACCATGTAGGTCTCGGCGCGGACGGCTTCCTTCTCCACAACGGCAACGGTGTCCTCGGGCTGACCGGGTGTCTGCGCCAACGCGGGCAACGCCACCAGCGTCAAAAGAGGTCCATACCGCATCACCGGCCACTCCCTATTGGTCGACCTCACCGCGCAATGTAGCGGTCGGGTCTGTGATTTACCGTCAGGAAGAGATTTAACACAATCGCACTGAGAAACGACAGGGCGACGGCGCCAGATGGCAGGACGATCAGCGCCACGGCGAAGAGAAGTGTGTCGTGGACAAGCTGCGTGATGCCTGCGCGAATGCCATATCGGTCTTGCAACCATACCGCGAGAATGCCAATGCCTCCGACGCTCGCCCTGTGACGGAACATAGCCAGAAGGCCAAAGCCGATCAAAAGACCGCTCAAGATGGCACCGTAGAGCGGGTCCACCCACTCAAACGTGATCAGCCGGTCCTGCTGGTCGAGAAGGAGCGAGAGAGCCGCCACCGCCGCGACTGTTTTGGCGGTAAACCGCCACCCGAGCCGCAGAATTGCAAGACCATAGAACGGAAGGTTGAGCACGAAGAAGGCGACACCCGTCGGTACTCCGGTTGTGAAGTGGACAATCAGTGCCAGCCCGGCAATGCCGGACGTGAGGAGCCCAAGCTCCTCCAAAAGGCCCACCGAGAGGGCGAGGATCACGATGGCGACAGCGATGCCCTGCGCATCCTCGAGCGCGCTGTGCGCCGTGGCGCTGCCCTCGCCAAAGTGCCGGGCGAGGCTTGATCGGAGGCCGCGGGTCATAGACCCTCTGGGCCGCTCGCGGTGAGCCACGTCAAGGCCAGGGTCGATCTTTGCCCATTTGCAGGGCAGCGCGCGGTCAGAGCCGCCGAGCCTCGATCGCCTCCCAGATCTTCGCCGTGACATTGGTGCCGTCGAACCGCTCAAGCTCCTGCAGGCCCGTGGGCGACGTGACGTTGATCTCGGTGAGCGAGGTCCCAATCACGTCGATCCCCACGAAAATCTGACCTTTCTCCCGGAGAAGCGGACCGATCCGAGCGCAGATCTCGAGGTCCCGCTCGCTGAGGCCCGAAGGCTCCGCCCGACCGCCGACATGCATGTTTGAGCGGGTCTCGCCATCCGCCGGCACGCGGTTGATCCCGCCAACGGGCACACCGTCGATCAGGATCACGCGCTTGTCTCCGGCGGAGACCGCAGGCAGAAACTGTTGCGCGATCAAGGGTTCGCGGTTGATGCCAGTGAAGAGTTCATGAAGCGAATTCAGGTTCCGATCCTCGGGCCCCAGACGGAACACGCCCGCGCCCCCGTTTCCGTAGAGAGGCTTGAGGATGATGTCCTGATACTCCGCCTTGAACGCCTTCAGCGCATCGAGATCGCGCGCAATCATCGTCGGCGGCGTCAGATCTTGGAAGCTGAGGACCAGGAGCTTTTCCGGATAGTTCCGAACCCAAAACGGATCGTTCACAACAAGAGTGCCCGGCATCAACCGCTCGAGAATATGCGTCGTGGTGATGTAGCTCATGTCGAAGGGCGGATCCTGGCGAAGCCAAACGACGTCCCACGCACTGAGATCGATGGTCTCGAGCGGCCCTTTCCGCGCCGGCGAGCCGGGAACGCGCTGAACCTCCACCGTCCAGCCTGTGGCAAGGACGCGTCCGCTCTCAAAGCGCAACCTGTCCGGGGTGTAGCAGAACAAACGATGCCCGCGGACCTGCGCTTCCTCCATGATCCTAAACGTGCTGTCGGCGTTTACGTCGACGGCATCAATTGGGTCCATCTGGACCGCAACGGAGAGCGGCATGGGCAAGGCTCCTCACTCGGACCTCGTCTTTGGACCGCAGCCGTGCCCATGATGCAAGCGCTCAGAGGAGCCCGGCGAGCGCATTCTCGATCACATCGAACCCGCCCCATTTGTCCTGCACGACGACATCAACACGGAGCTCCGTGTCATGCGGCAGACCGCGTGTTGCGCACCAAAGTGCGGCCGCGTCTGCGATCCGCGATGCCTGGCGCGCCGAGAGCGCATGACGCGCGTCGTCGAGCCGGCGCCGCGCCTTGACCTCGACAAAGACCAGCGTGCCGTTCGGCTCCTCAAGGATCAGATCGATTTCGCCCGCCTCCGTGCGCACGCGTCGCCCCCGCACAAGCGCGCCCCTGGCCCGATAGTGGCGGACCGCCGCCTCCTCAGCCGACACGCCCCACTCCGTGTTGCGGCGCCCGGTCACCTGGCGCCCCACCAACACTCTTCAGGCGAAACTGTGCTCGGGAGGCTGGGACCAAGGGCCATCGCCGCCAAAGGCAGCGCCTGCGGCGGAAGGCGCCGCAGGGCTCTCGGGCTGTCGCCCGAGAGCATGGCCCGCTGCCGCACCCAGCTCGGCGCCGTAGGTGCCCCGGCGGCCACCGTCACTGACCCGTCATCGCCAAGGCGCGCGCGTAGACACGCTTGCGTGGCACATGGAGGGACGCTGCAACCGCTGCGACCGCGTCCTTGAGGGAGTGTCCGTTCAGTGCGTCTGCCAACGCGTGATCAATCTCCGCATCTGTGCGCTCTTGCGGGACCGGTGGGCCAATGACGACGACGACCTCCCCCTTGACCGCCGCATCCCGATAGCGCTCTGCCAGTTCGACGAGCGTTCCACGGACAACCTCCTCGAACCGTTTGGTGAGCTCCCGGCATACCGCGGCCCGTCGCGGGCCAAAGGCAACTGCCATCGATGCGAGGCTCTCTGGGAGACGACGCGGGCTCTCGTAAAAGACAAGCGTTGCGTCAACGCCCCCGACGGCGTCGAACGCTTGCGCCCGCGCGCCCGCCTTGCTCGGCGGAAATCCGGCAAAGAGAAACCGATCTGTGGGCAGGCCCGCGACGGCAAGCGCGGCGAGAAGCGCAGACGCGCCCGGCGCCGAGAAGACCGGCACGTCGGCCTCCACGGCCGCTGCCGCCAGCCGAAAGCCCGGATCGGCCAGGAGTGGCGTCCCCGCATCGGAGACATAGGCCAGCGCGGCACCGTCGCGCACCGCTGAGATCAAGCTGTTGCGGGTCTCCGGCCCGGAATGATCATGGTAGGCCGCAATCCGCCGCCCGCGGAGCGAGAGACCGTGGATTTCGAAGAGAGTGCGCGTTCGTCGCGTGTCCTCGGCCGCTAAAATGTCCGCACGCGCCAAAATATCGAGGGCACGCAGCGTGATGTCACGGGCGTTGCCGATGGGCGTAGACACCAGATAGAGGCCCGAGGGCAGCGACGTCTCATCACTCATCGTCGATCTCGCATCGAGAGATTTCCTTTCCCCCCCGCTTCGCATAGTTTGCACAAAAGAGGCTGGCCGCCGCAAGCGTGGCTCAGCAGTCCGAGGTCAGCGCACGCTATGGGCATTCTGAGGCGCATCGCGCTGGGGCTCCTGGCCCCCTTGCTGGCGGCATGTGCCATTTTGGAGACCGAAGCCGATCGCACCGCAACAGTGGGTGTTCTCCTGCCAACGGACGCCCGCGACCCAGCTCTCGCCCACCTCGGGGGAGAGCTTGCCAACGCCGCTGCCCTCGCCTCGGCGGACTTGGATGGCGCCTCGGTCAAAGTGCTAGTCTTTCCGACGGCCGGCACGCCGGAACAGGCGGCGCGGGCGGCTGCGGCTGCCGCGAAGGCCGGCGCCGGGATCCTTCTCGGACCGCTCTTCGCGGACGAAACCCGCGCCGCCGCCACAATCGCCGACGCCTCTGAGATCAAACTCCTCAGCCTGGCCGACACTGCGGAGCCGCAACCGGGCACCGTTTACACCATCGGCATGTCCCCCGACACGGTTGCGCGGCGTATCACTGAGAACGCACGCGCTGACGGTCTGAGGAGGTTCGGCGTCGTGTATCAAAACACGCAGGCCGGCCGGGCGGGGCGAGATGCGGTGCGCGGGGCGCTTGCCGGCACTGACGCTCAGCTTCTCTTGGAGCTGGGCTACCGTCCTGGCACCGCTGTCATCACCCGGCGGATCAGCGATATTGCCGCCGCTGTCCGGTCGAGCGACATCGATGCACTGATCTTCACGGACGCGCCTGAGGGGCGTCTGGCCTTCGTCACCGAGGCTCTTCGTGGTCGGGGCATTCGACCAGGGGCAGTTCGTTTCTTCGGGCTGACCGACTGGAACCGGGACACCGACGGGCTGAAGCGTCCAGGGCTCCAGGGCGGGCGCTTTGCGGCGCCCGACCCCACGCTCCTCAAACGCTTCGAGGACCGCTATACTGCTGCCTACGGCGCCGCACCACCGGACGAGGCGGCCCTGGTGTATGACGGCATCGCCGCGGTCGGCGCGCTTCTGGCAGACGCGCAAGGCGAGGACCCGTTCAGCCGCAACCGGATTGAAGACCGAGCGGGATTTGCCGGCGTAAACGGGATCTTTCGTTTGCGCGCAGACGGTGGCATTGACCGCGCTCTGACAGTTTTTGAGGTATCGCTTGGCACCGCACGCACAATCGACCCTGCCCCCCGCCGCTTCAGCACCCCCGGAAGCTGAGCCCGATTGGCCGACGCTTGGGCTCTCGCGGCGGGATGTTCTCGATCCAGGCGCGCTCTTCGCTGAGATCGCGACGGCAGACGACCCGCGGCCAACGGCGCGCAAGATCCTGAGAGCGGCCCTCAAGGACGGTCGCGCGAAGCTGGCCGAGCGCGTCGCCGCGGCCCCTTTGGCAAGCGGCGAGGCCGCGGCGGCCTACACCCATCTCGCCGACGGGATGGTCACGACAGCCTTCGACATCGCCCGCCGCCTCCTGCACCCCGCTCACGCACCGACCCGGGGGGAGCGGCTGGCCGTGGTTCTCGTGGGGGGCAGCGGGCGGGGCGAGATGGCGCCCTACTCCGACATCGACCTTCTGTTCTTGACGCCCTGGAAGACGACGCCCTGGGCCGAAAGCGTGATCGAGAGCACGCTCTACATCCTTTGGGACCTGAAGCTGAAGCTCGGCCACTCGGTCCGAACCGTGGACGAGTGCTTGCGCCAGGCGCGGGGCGATATGACGATCCGCACGGCCCTTCTTGAGCACCGCCACCTCGCCGGTGCCGCGCCCCTGACCGAGGAACTCTCGTCGCGTCTCTGGTCCGAAGTGATCGCCCGCACGGGCCCCGATTTTGTCGAAGCCAAACTTGAGGAGCGGGACCAACGCCACCGCCGCACCGGCGGAACTCGGTTTCTGGTCGAACCCAATGTCAAAGAGAGCAAGGGCGGCCTTCGCGACCTTCAGACCCTCTACTGGATCGCCAAATACGTCGAGAGGGCGCGAAGCGTCGAGGACCTTGTCGCGCGCGGGGTCTTCGATGCGGCCGAGATGAAGATCTTCCAAGAGGCCGAAGCTTTTCTCTGGGCCGTGCGCATCCAGCTCCATCTGCTCGCGGGTCGTGCCGTGGAGGTTCTGAGCTTCGACATGCAAGTCGAGGTCGCCGCGGCGCTCGGCTTCGACGATGCGCCGGGCCTCCGCGGCGTTGAGCGGTTCATGCAGACCTATTTCAGCCATGCCCGCCACGTGGGCGCACTGACCCGGATCTTCCTGACGGATCTCGAGGCCCAGCACGTCAAGAAGCGCCCCTCGATCCGCCGCACACTCCAACGCCTCGGCCTCGGGACAGAGCGCGTCGGCGACGCCTACCGGGTCGTCAACGGGCGCCTCGATCTTGTTGATGCGAAAGTTCTGACCTCAGACCCCATCAACATGCTCCGCTATTTGGAAGAGGGGGTCCGCACTGGCATCCTCCTGCACCCAAACGGGATGCGCCAGATCGCCCTCAACCTCGATCTGATCGATGATCGAATCCGCGCGGACCCGGAGGCCAACGAGATCTTTGTGCGCCTCGTTCACGAGAGCGCCGATCCGGTCAGGGCGCTCAGGCGCATGCACGAGCTCGGCCTCCTCGGCGCCTTCCTGCCGCCCTTCGGGCGCATCACCGCGATGATGCAATACAACATGTACCATCGCTACACCGTGGATGAGCACACCATCCAGTGCATCCATGAGCTCAATAAGATCGTTGCAGGGCGCAGGCGCGAAGTTCTGCCACTCGCGTCCCAAATCGTCGAGAAGGGGGTCAACCTCCGCGTCCTTTCGATCGCGCTTTTGTTCCACGACATCGGCAAAGGCCGGGCCGAGGATCATTCCATCGTTGGCGCCGACATCGCGGAAGAGCTCTGCCCAAGGCTCGGCCTCTTACCTGAGGAGTGTGAGGCCGTCGTCTGGCTCGTCCGCAACCACCTTGTGATGTCCGACACCGCGCAGAAACGCGACCTCGCGGATGCGCGCACGATCGCGGACTTTGCCAGCCTCGTCGGCTCCCCCACCCGTCTCCGACTGCTCCTGGTGTTGACGGTGTGCGACATCCGCGGCGTCGGACCCGGTGTCTGGAACAACTGGAAGGCGCAGCTCTTTCGTCACCTCTACCGCCTAACGCTCGAAGTTCTGACGGGAACCGTTGACCCGAGGTCGATGCGACAAAGAGTGGGAGAAGCGAAGACAGCCTTCCGCCAGGCCCTGCCCGACTGGAGCACCGAGGCGCTCGACACGGAATGCGCGCGCCACTACGACGCGTTCTGGCTCGGCCTCGACCTCGACACGCAATTGAGCCTGATCGAAATTCAGGGCGCCTCGACCTCGGACGAGCCCGCGATCCGCCTCGACCTCGATGCCGGGCGCGATGCGACCCGCGCTGTCTTCGCCATGCCCGATCACCCCGGGCTCTTTGCCAGGATTGCGGGTGCGCTGGCGCTCTCGGGCGCAAACGTTGTCGACGCCCGGTCCTACACAACCTCGGACGGCATGGCGACAGACGTCTTCTGGATCCAGGACGACGCCGGTCAACCTTATGAAAAGGCACGCCTGTTCCGGCTGCGCGCAACCATTGCCAAGGCACTGGCCGGTGAAGTCATTGTGCGCGATGCTGTCGCAGGCAAGGACCGCCTGCCCCGCCGTGAGCGGGAGTTTCAGGTGCCGACGGAGATCCTCTTCGACAACACCGGCTCGGAGATTTTCACGGTCATCGAGGTGTCGACCCGCGACCGCCCGGGCCTCCTCTACGATCTCGCCCGAACGCTGACGCGGTCGGGGATCTCGATCTCGTCGGCCATCATCGCGACCTATGGCGAGGAGGCGGTGGACAGCTTCTACGTCAAGGACATCTTCGGCCTGAAAGTCATCTCCCCGCAAAAGCAGGCGCAGATCCGCGCACGGCTGGCCGAGGCCATTGCCCGCGGGGCCGCACGGGCGGAGGGGTGACCCGCACGATCCGTCTGCTGCCGGCGTTTCTGACCGTCGGCGCCTGGACGTTCGCCAGCCGTGTCCTGGGGTTTGCCCGCGACATCCTGATCGCAGCGCTTCTCGGCGCGAGCCCGGTGGCTGAGGCCTTTCTGGTGGCCTTTTCGCTCCCGAACCTGTTTCGCCGTTTCTTTGCCGAGGGTGCGCTCAACCTAGCCTTTGTCCCGCTCTTCTCAAAGAAGCTCGAGGCCGGCGGCGGGGCTGAGCGATTTGCGCGCGACGCGCTCTCCGGTCTTGCCGGCGTGCTGGTTGTTCTGACCCTTCTGGCGCAGCTCCTCATGCCGTGGATGGTCCTCGCCATGGCGGCGGGGTTTCACGCGGATGAGCGGTTGGAGCTCGCAACACTCTTCGGTCGGGTCGCCTTCCCCTACATCCTCTTCATATCCGTTGCGGCGCTTATCTCCGGTGCGCTGAACGCAATGGGCCACTTTTGGGTCGCGGCGGCGGCGCCGGTGCTTCTCAACATCTGCCTCATTGCCGCGATGCTCCTGGCCGTTGCGACGGGCGCTGACATTGGCTGGGCGCTGGTGGGTGCCGTACCGCTTGCGGGCATCGCGCAGGCAGCCCTTGTGTGGATGGCGGCCGAGCGGTTGGGGCTTCGGCTGCGCCTCTCATGGCCTCGGATGACGCCGGAGCTTCGTCGCCTCGCGATCATTGCAGCGCCCGCGGCCCTGACCGGTGGTGTGGTGCAGATCAACCTCTTGGTCGGGCGACAGGTGGCCTCGTTCACGGAGGGGGCGATCGTTTGGCTCTCGCTGGCCGACAGGCTCTATCAGCTGCC
>JBCCWM010000088.1:0-13433 GCA_039193505.1 Pseudomonadota bacterium
ATCCGCTCAACCGTCGCCACCATGTCGTCGATCGGCGTCCCGTCGATATGCGCGACATAGATGCGCGTGCCCTCGGGCAGGAGTGCGCGGACATCGCGGATCTTGGCTGCCGTGCGCGGCATCACCTCGATGGACGCGCCGGACAGAAGCGCTGCGACACCGGCATCGCTGGTCTGCGCGCGCGAGAAGGGCAGAATGCGCGTCATGAATGCTCCCCCATCTGGCCTAGTCTTTCGAGGACCAGCCGTCATTGTCGATCAGAGCTTTGATCTTCTCCCGTGAGTACAGGTCTTCGAGGCGCGCGACTTCTGCTTTTGCGACATCTTGCGCCTCACCTTCGACCTCGCCGCTCGGCACGCGCCGCCACTCGGCCAAATAGGCATCGCTGTCTTTGGCGCCAACCTTCATGGCGCACCGGTCGATCGCCTGTTCGAAGCGCTCCGCGAGGAGGCCGCGCGCGGCACTCCGACCGCGCCCAACGAGGACTTGGGCAGGAATGTCGCGCCAATAGAGGATTGTGATGGTGGGCATAATGGGTCTCGCAAGGGTGAGCCAGACTGTCATAGCAGCGTCCTTGGCGAGCGGCCGCAAGGATCCGAACACAGTTTAGGCAAATCCGACTATCCGCGGAGGCAAGATTCGGGTACATGTGAAACACATTGCTTTGACGGTAGGAACCGACATGCCCCAACTCGCCAGCCTCGGTGCGCCCCGGCGTACCTTATCCTTCGAGTTTTTCCCTCCCAAATCCCCCGAAGCCTCCGCGCAGCTCTGGCGCTCCGTCGAGCGTCTTGCGCCGCTCGCGCCCGACTTCGTGTCGGTGACCTACGGCGCCGGTGGCACGACGCGCGATCGCACGAAGCGCGCAATCCGGACCATCCGGGAGCGCGCGCGCCTGCAGGTGGCGGGCCATCTGACTTGCGTCGGTGCCACGCGGGAGGAGACGATGGCCGTTGCGCGCGACTACGCGGCCGCCGGCGTGCGCAAAATCGTGGCGCTTCGCGGCGACCCCCCCAAAGGCGCCACAGGGTTCACACCGCATCCGGGGGGCTTTGCCTCTTCGGCGGAGCTTGTGGAG
The DNA here is from genome assembly GCA_039193505.1 of Pseudomonadota bacterium. Classification (GTDB taxonomy): domain Bacteria; phylum Pseudomonadota; class Alphaproteobacteria; order Rhodobacterales; family Rhodobacteraceae; genus Algicella. The sequence goes on from JBCCWM010000088.1 coordinate 1,079, forward strand.
GCCCTGGTGGACGATGGCTTTGACGTCGCCGTCAGCGCCTACCCCGAGCCGCACCCCGAGGCGCGCGCGCCCGGCGACGACATTGCCGCGCTCAAGGCCAAGATTGCGGCGGGCGCGCGCACGGCAATTACGCAGTTCTTTTTCGATGTGGACCTGTTTCTCAGGCTGCGCGACCGGGTCGCGGCCGAGGGTCTCTCGATTTCGCTCCATCCGGGCATTATGCCGGTCGAGGATTTCGGCAAGCTTTGCCGCTTTGCCGCCGGCTGCGGCGCAACCATTCCCCAGTGGATGCACGACGCCTACTCCAATGCCCGGACGGAGGAGGAGGCCGCACTCCTCTCCACGGCCATCGCAACGGAGCAATGCGATCGGTTGATGTCGGAAGGGGTGGAGCATCTCCATTTCTATACGCTCAACAAGCCCGATCTGACCTATGATATTTGTCGAGCGATCGGATTTCAGCCTGCGCAACTGTCGGATGCAACGGGTCGGGGCGCGGCCTGATCGCTCAAACGGTGCGCTGCGCTTGCGCATTTGTGATCCACTGATGTAGCGTTGAACCAATCTCGGGCGCAATGCGCCCGAACCACGGCTTGGTTCACATGGCGCAGACACCACCTTTCTCTGCGCAGGACAGTATTATACGCCCTCGCAAGCGAGGGGGGGGACAACCTGCGCAGCCCTCCAGCGCGCTCTACGCCGCGCTAGATCTTGGGACGAACTCCTGCCGCATGTTGATCGCGCGGCCGGATGGCGCACAGTTTCGGATTGTGGATGCCTTCGCGAAGTCCGTGCGCCTCGGGATCGATCTGGAGCGGACCGGCAGCCTGTCGCGCCCATCGGCGGAGCGGACGATCCGTGCGCTCCAGGTTTGTGCGACCAAACTGAAGAAACTCGATGTCCGCCATGCGCGGCTGGTCGCGACGGAGGCCTGCCGGAGGGCGCGCAACGGCCAGCAATTCCTAGAGCAGGTGGAGCGGCGCACGGGCCTGAAGCTTGAGCTGATCCCGCCCCGAGAGGAGGCGCGCCTCGCTGTGATCTCCTGCGCGCCCCTGGTCTCCCAAAACGCGGATCATGTGCTCGTCTTCGACATTGGCGGCGGCTCGACCGAGCTTGTCTGGATCGACGTAACCAGTGTGCCGCTGGAGCGGAGGGCCGAGGCGGTGATGCGCCTCAAGATGTCGCGCCGGAACGGCGGCGGCGTGGGCGAGGCGCGGCTCGTCGACTTTATCTCCGTTCCGCTCGGTGTCGCGACGCTCCACGAACGGTTTGCCGATGTCGAAGACGAAAGCGCGCGCTTTGCCCTCATGTCCTGGTATTTTGAGGAGCAACTCGCCAAGTTCCGCCCCTATGCCGATTTCGACATGCTCGACGGCGTCCGTGGGTTTCAGATGATTGGGACCTCGGGCACGGTCACGACGGTTGCTGCGGCGCATTTGGGGCTGAAGCGCTATGACCGCCGCAAAGTCGACGGGATCACGATGACTGAGGCGCAGATTGACGCGGTGATCAGCCGGATGATGGCGCAGGGTCCGGATGGACGTCTTCAAGATCCCTCAATCGGGCGCGACCGGGCGGAGTTGATCATGTCGGGCGCCGCGATCCTGCAGACCCTGCTCCGGATCTGGCCGACCGATCGGCTGGGTGTCGCGGATCGAGGTTTGCGCGAGGGAATCCTCTACTCGCTGATGCAGGAGACGGGCGCGATTGTGACCGCACCGGGCGATGTCTGAGCGGCGCGGCTCCGGCCGCGGTCAGCGAGAGCTTCGGGTGCGGGTCAAGACGGCGAAGGGACGGAAGCTATCGTCCACGCGTTGGCTCGATCGTCAGTTGAACGACCCTTACGTGGCGCGGGCGCGGGCCGACGGCTACCGCGGACGCGCGGCCTACAAGCTGATCGAGATCGACAACAAGCACCGCTTTCTGAGACCTGGCGCCCGCGTGGTCGATCTCGGCGCCGCGCCAGGGGGGTGGAGCCAGGTGGCCGCCCAGCGGGTCAATGCCGACGGCGCCAGGGCGAAGCGACGGGGCCGGGTGCTCGGCATCGACCTGCAGGAGGTCGATCCGGTTGCCGGGGCTGAGTTCCACGTTCTCGACTTCCTCGAGGAGGGGGCGGACGATCGGGTGAAGGCCTGGCTTTCAGGGTCCGCCGATGTCGTGCTCTCGGACATGGCCGCCGCCGCCTCGGGGCACAAGCAGACGGATCATCTGAGGATCGTGGCGCTGGTCGAGGCGGCAGCGCATTTCGCCGTCGATGTTCTCGAAGAGGGCGGCGTGTTCGTCGCTAAGGTTCTCGCCGGCGGTGCGGAAGCCGAACTGCTGACGTTTTTAAAGCGCCATTTCGAGAAAACGACCCACATGAAACCGCCGGCGAGCCGCGCCGACAGCTCCGAGAAGTTCCTGGTCGCAACGGGGTTTGGCAAAAGGGACTAGCCCTGTCTTGGCCCCTCGGAGAGCGAGTGTGTTGTCCGAGGGGCACAGTGACCCCGACACGTGGCGGGTGCGCCCAGATCCGGACGTCAGCCAGTGAGCCCATCACGCGCCCCAAAGACAGGGAGCAACCGCGCCAGTCACGGCGCCGTCCGGGTCACCTATGGCGTGAGAGATCAGTGTTCCGACCCGCCATCCGTAGAGCAGGCCAATCAGGCCCAGGAAACGGTCACCGCGTGTGGCCCCGCGGCGCCGTTTTCGGTCGAGCCGCTGCGCTGGCTCCGGGCCACTGTGTGTTGCCGGCGGCTCCTACTCTTTGCGTCCCTTTGGTGTCGAAGATGCGGCGCTGGTCTCATGCGGATCGAGGGCGCTCCGCGCTTCGCATCCTCGCGACGGGGTCTACCGGGTGTACGCTGCCTGACGGACGGTCCTACGGGCCACGCAACGCCGCCCCGGCGTCTCAAATGTGAAGTGAAGTACGAGGCATGTCGTCCTGTCAGCGCAGTGAATGGCTCCGGCATGGTTTTGCCGCGAGCGTCACAGAGCCGTGGCACAGGCTGGCGGGGCCGGATCTTCGGCTCCGGCGAAGCGTGACGCTTTGAGTGCCCCGGGTTTCCTCGCCCGGTAAGGAGAGAAGGAGCGGTGTGTCGGCCGCCGCGCTCCGGGCCAAGCTCGGGCCTTCGGTGGAGGGCGGCGGGCCCCGTGTGACCCAACGCTCAGTCCAGTCGCCCCGGGCGGTTGGTTGTCACGGGGGATGTCGGCCTCTCTCGGGCCGCGAAGCTGTCGGCTTGGTCGAGCGGTCCTTAGGAGCCGATCCTCAGCCGCTCGCTGGGGGCCGCATCGATGTCCTCCGTGAAGACGAGCATGTCCTCCGGCCGCTTCGCCGTCGCGGATCGAGGTCTCCTCTGTTGATGGTTCGAGTGCTGTCATCTGAGCACCCAAAGGCCCCCGTTGAGCTCAGACGCCCGTGCGCGGACTTACCCCTTCTTCGCTGCCTAGGGAGTGGACAGTCGCACCGCCGTCGTGTTCCACGCCACATAATCGTCCACACGAAAAGCGCGGCTGTGGGCTGTCGAGAGCCGCCCTCACGCGTCATCCTCTGCCAGGATCGAAGCGAGCGCGTCGGCTGTTGAACTCCAGGTTGCCATGTTGGCGCGAACCGCTGCCCGCGTCGATCGGGTTGGGCGCGCGGCGTGACCCCCGGGCAAAGTCGGTCAGCCTGTTGTTGCCGGCCGCTCGCCTTTGCGAGATATGGCCGACGAGTGTCCATCAGACTGGCGTCCCAGTCCTGGTGAGAGATGTGCCGCCCCTCCGGCGAACCGAGACCTTCACTGCGATGGTTGTCCGAGAAGTGCCGACACAAGGTATTGGCAGGGATGCTTGTCCTCTTGGGCCAGAGCGCGAGATGGGTCGGCGGTGTGAGCGTCGGCACCTGTGATAGGGCGTGCGCCGCCAGGCCATGGCAACTGGACGATGGCGGAGTTCAGATCGGTTTCACGCGCTCGGCGCCCCTCGCAGACTCGCGGATGGCGGGGCGCCCAGCTGATTCGGCGAAAACGTGACGTATTGTCGGTTTTCATTTCTCAAGGGCCGTGAAATAGACGGAGCCACTTGGTCTCATTTGGAGCCCGTCCATGGACATACGCGACGCGCTGACGTTCGACGACGTGCTGCTCGTCCCCGCAGCTTCCAGCGTTTTGCCGGCCGAAGCGGACACCCGCACGCGCGTGACGGCTCGGATTGCTCTCAACATTCCGCTCCTGTCTTCTGCGATGGACACGGTGACCGAGCAAAAGATGGCCATTGCGATGGCCCAGGCCGGAGGGCTCGGAGTTCTGCACCGCAACCTCTCGGTTGAGGATCAAGCGCGCCAAGTGCGGCGGGTTAAACGGTTCGAGTCAGGCGTCGTCTACAGCCCGATCACGCTGACCGCCGACCAGACGCTCGGCGACGCAAAGGCGTTGATGGAGCGCTACAGGATCACTGGCTTTCCCGTCGTGCGCGACGGACGGGTGGTCGGTATCGTGACGAACCGCGACATGCGGTTTGCGACCGACGATGCCACGCCAGTCCACGTCATGATGACCTCAGAGAACTTGGCCATGCTCCGCGAGCCCGCCGATCTCGACCAGGCCAAGTCTCTGATGCACGCGCGTCGGATCGAAAAGCTCTTGGTCGTGGACAAGGACGACCGCCTGACGGGTTTGCTGACGATCAGGGACATCGAGCAGGCGGTGCTGAACCCTCAGGCCTGCAAGGACCACTTGGGGCGGCTGCGCGTCGCTGCGGCGTCCTCGGTGGGGGAGGAGGGGTTTGCGCGGTCGGAGGCGCTGATCGATGCGGGCGTCGATCTGATTGTGATCGACACGGCTCACGGTCACTCCAGCGCGGTCGGGGAGGCGGTCGACCGGATCAAGCGTGCGTCGAACGACGTGCAGGTGATGGCTGGCAATGTCGCAACGTCCGAGGCGACGCGCGCGCTGATCGATGCGGGCGCGGATGCGGTGAAGGTCGGCATCGGCCCGGGGTCAATCTGCACGACGCGGGTTGTGGCGGGCGTGGGCGTGCCGCAACTGACCGCGGTTCTGGCCTGCGCGGAGGTGGCGGCGGCCACGGGCCACCCGGTGATTGCCGATGGGGGCATCAAGTACTCTGGCGACTTTGCGAAGGCGATCGCGGCCGGCGCGGATTGCGCGATGATCGGTTCCATGCTTGCTGGGACCGACGAGGCGCCGGGAGAGCTGATCCTCTACCAGGGGCGGAGTTTTAAGTCCTACCGCGGCATGGGCTCGGTCGGCGCTATGGCGCGGGGATCTGCGGACCGCTATTTCCAGAAGGAGGCGTCTTCCGAGAAGCTGGTGCCCGAGGGGATCGAGGGACAGGTGCCCTACAAGGGCGCGGCCGCCGCGGTGTTGCATCAGCTCGTCGGCGGCCTTCGTGCCGCGATGGGCTACACCGGGTGCGCGACGATCGAAGAGATGAAGGGGGGCTGCACGTTCGTTCGGATCACCGGCGCGGGTCTCAAAGAGAGCCATGTTCACGACGTCCAGATCACCCGCGAGAGCCCGAACTACCGGAGTGCGTGAGGCGATGGCGCCGCTTGACCTCGCCATCGCGGCCGCCTTCGGCCAGGCGGCGCTGACATTTTGGGCCATCGTGCATCTGGGCCGCGCTCGGCTTCGCGCGATTGTCGCAGGCCCCATCCCACTCGCCGACATCGCGCGGACGACAGAGGCCTATCCCGAGGCCGTCCGCAGGCTCGAGGCAAATCTCCGCAACCAGTTCGAGACACCTGTGCTGTTTTTTGCGGCGCTGGCACTTGCGGCGGCGCTCGGCACGGGAGGCTGGATCTTTGCCGCCGCGGCCTGGGGATATCTTGCCTCACGGGTTGTCCACAGGATCGTTCATGTGGGAACAAATGATGTTCGGCGACGATTTCAGGCCTTCTCAGCGGGACTTGTGGCACTTTTGGTCATGTGGATCGTTTTGGGGATCGAGCTTCTGCTGTGACCCCTGCCGCCCGTGTCGCCGCCGCCATCACGATCCTCGACGAAATCGTTGCCGGGCACCCGGCCGAGCGCTGTCTGACCGCTTGGGCGCGCGCCAGTCGTTTTGCCGGGTCGCGGGATCGGGCCGCAGTGCGGGATTTGGTTTTCGATGCGCTCCGCCGCCGCCGATCCGCGCTCTGGCGCTCGGGGCAGGAGACGGAGACGGGGCGTGCGCTGGTGACGGGGCTTCTTGCCGATCTCAGCGAGCGCGACGCGCTCTTTGACGGCTCGGCGCACGGGCCCTCGCCCCTCAGCGCCGCGGAGGCGCATGCGCTCCGCCCATTGGAGGGCGCTCCGCGTCCGGTCCGGCTCGATGTCCCGGACTTTTTGGAGGAGGAGCTCGAGCGCTCCCTTGAAGGGGCGCTTGAGCCCGCGCTCGAAGTGCTCCGCTCGAGGGCAGAGGTGCACCTCCGGGTGAACACTCTCAAAGCGACGCGCGAGGCGGCGATGGCGGTGCTTGTCGAAGACGAGATCGAGGTGGAGGCGTTGCCCGGTCCGACCGCACTCCGCGTGACGCGCAATCCGCGCCGCGTCGCAGCCAGCCGGGCCTACCGCGACGGTCTCGTCGAGCTCCAGGACGCCGCCAGCCAGGCTGCCGCGGCCGCCGCGGCGGTGGTGCCGGGGATGACGGTGCTCGACCTCTGCGCCGGCGGCGGTGGGAAGACGCTGGCCCTCGGCGCGGCCATGGCGGCGAAGGGGCGGCTTTATGCCTATGACCTCTACCCGGCGCGCATGAAGTCGTTGCCGGAGAGGGCCCGCCGCGCCGGTCTTTCTGTCAGCATCCTCGATCGGCGAGAGTTGCCGCGGATCCTCGGCTCCTGTGATGTCGTCTTTGTTGACGCACCTTGTTCAGGGAGCGGCGCCTGGCGGCGCTCCCCGGACGCGAAGTGGCGGTTGACGCCCGACAGTCTCGCCGCTCTGGTCGCCGTGCAAAAGCGCCTGGCCGCCGAGGCGCTCGGCTATCTTCGGCCGGGCGGCCACGCCGTCTATGCGACCTGCTCGCTTCTGAGTGTCGAGAACGCCGGGGTTCTCTCCGGTCTTCAGACATACGCCGGAGCAGTTGCGGTCAGCGGCGAGACGCGCTTGCTTCCAAGTCCCGATCAGGACGGCTTTTTCTTCGCGACGCTGAAGCAGGTGTGAATCCACCTGCGCGTGCGGCGAACGCTGTGTTAGCGTCGCTTTAACGTTTCATTGTCAATCGTGGAGGGTGAGCAGCCCGTCACCGGAACGCGGCTGCGCAAGAGTGATGTCAGGGGGTAGGATGCGCAATTGGAGCGAGGCCCAATTGGCTGCAGGGGCACGTCCCATCGCGGAGGACTCCGTGCGCGTGTTCGGCACGCTCAGCATCGCTCGTCTTCTTCTGCTTGGCGTCGCTGTCGCTGTTTGTGTCGCTGCGCTGGTGGTCCTCGGCGCGTTCCTTGGACTCCTAGGCGGCGCAGCGCTCGTTGGCCTCGCCGTCGGCTCAGCGAGTGTCGGGTTCGTCCTTTTTCTGCGCGGGGCTGCGCGCATCACCGTCTTCGACGAGTTCTTCAAGACGGCCGTGCATGCCGTTGTTTTGACTGATCGACGCGGCCGGATCCTGCGCGCCAACCCGGCTGTCGATCCAGCCGCAGTCGACCTGTCGTCCTGGCTTGGCCTCGACAGCAAAGAAGGCGCTGCGTTGATCTACGACATCGGGAGACGGGCGCGCGACGCTGGTCTCGCCGATCAGGACATCACCCGCCATGGCGTTCGCCACATCCTGCGCGCCCGCGACGCTGGCAACGGACGACAGATCTGGCAATTGGCGCGCGCCCCCGCCGTTGCCCTCCTTCCGTCGGCCGATGCCGCATCCGAAGACCTCCTCGATCAGTTGCCGATAGGCATTGCGCGCCTTCAAGAGGATGGCGAGATCACCTACCTGAATGCGGCGGCGCATGCGCTTCTCGGCCCGAAGGGCGTTCCGGGCGCGGTTGCCGCGGACTTGATGGAGGGTCTCCACAAATCCATCGCGGAGCGTCTGTCGGACACCGTTGCCGGGCGCGACCCTGGCCGCGCCGAGGTGGCGCGGGCGGAGCGCGACGGCGCGGAGGTCTTCCTTCAGGTTACGATGATCCGCGTCACCGAAGACGGCGCCCCCGCCGTCCTCGCCGTTTTTGCGGACGCGACGGAACTGAAGACGCTTGAGGCGCAATTCGTTCAGAGCCAAAAGATGCAGGCTGTCGGACAACTTGCGGGTGGCATTGCGCATGACTTCAACAATCTTTTGACAGCGATCCATGGCCATTGCGACCTGCTGCTTTTGCGCCATGACAACGGTGATCCGGACCATGGCGACCTCGTTCAGATCCGCCAGAACGCAAACCGGGCGGCCGCACTTGTCCGCCAGCTCCTCGCTTTTTCCCGCAAGCAAACGCTGCGGCTGACGGTGCTGCATCTCTTCGACACGATGGCGGAGCTTGCCCATCTGTTGAACCGCCTGCTCGGGGAACGGGTGGAGCTTAAAATCGAAAACCTCGAGGACATCTGGCCCGTGCGCGCGGACGAGCGTCAGCTCGAGCAGGTTGTCGTCAACCTGGTCGTCAACGCGCGAGATGCGATGCCCGACGGTGGCATCGTGATGCTCCGCACGAAAAATGTTGAGCTGGCGGAGATGCTCCACCGTGATCGCGCGATTGTCCCGGCCGGGCGATACTGTGTCATTGAGGTCGAGGACACGGGCGTCGGAATTGCAGCGAACCAACTCGACAAGGTGTTCGAGCCCTTTTACACAACCAAGCGCATCGGTGAGGGCACGGGGCTCGGCCTGTCGACCGCCTACGGGATTGTAAAGCAGTCACGCGGGTTCATTTTCGTCGACAGCGCCGTCGGCGTCGGCACGAAGTTCTCCATCTATATTCCTGTCTACGAGGGCGCAGAGGCAGCCAAAGAGGAGGATCGGTCTGGCGGAACTTCGGATGCAGACAGCGCTGACCTCACAGGACGCGGGATCGTGTTGCTCGTCGAGGACGAGGCACCAGTTCGATCTTTCGCGGCCCGGGCGCTTCGGATGCGCGGATATGAAGTGATCGAAGCCGATTGTGGAGAGGCCGCTCTTGAGGTCGTGCGCGACACGTCCGTGCACATCGATTTGTTTATCTCGGACGTGATCATGCCGGGCCTGGATGGACCAAGCTGGGTCCGTGAGGCCTTGGAGCTGCGTGCCGGTGTGAGCACGATTTTCGTATCGGGCTATGCGGAGGAAGCGTTCAATTTGGACAAAGACGAGATCCCGCATTCGAGCTTCCTGCCGAAGCCCTTCTCTCTCAACGACCTAACCGCCCGGGTCCGAGATCACATCGACCAGTTCACCCCCTCCTCCTAGATAGAGGGCGCCACCCTTCAGCATGGTCGAGAACACCTTCTCCGCGAAGGAACGCGTCGAATTCGTCGCGCCGGATCGTCTTCTGTTCCCAAACCTCAAAGTCAGCAGCGATAAACTCACTCAATTTGGACCGCATCTCTGGCGACAGCTGAGAGTGGAGGCCGGGGGACACGTTGTCTTTGCCGATCGCAAGCTTGACGCCAAGCTTGCTCTCCCAGAACTGCCTGAACAGGTCTAAATCTTCGTATTTGAATATGTAGTCGGCGTACACACGACGCCCCTCCGGTCCCCAGAACATCCCACTCTGAGGTCCGTGAGGAAGGTAGGGGCGCTTCTCTCCTGAGACGTAGAGCCCGACATAGTCATCGAAACTCATCCCCTCGAGGGCCTCGGACGCGCCCCAACGGTCCTGGCTGCGATACCGCCACCAGCTCCCGACCCAGTCAATCGGCTCTCGGAACAGGCAGCAGGTCTTCACGTTGGGGAAGCCCGTCGCACGCAGAAACGGCCGCATGAAGCGGTTGAACCGGTTCACGTGCATATGCGTCATCGAGGGGAACCCGGTTGCGATCAGATGACAATGCGGACGCAGCGCATTCTCGATGGAGGTCGATGCACATTTCGGCGTCGCCAGAAACGCGAGTCGTGAGGGGATGTGAACCATCATGGCGGGACCTCATCCGCAGTTGCTCGGGCAACGTTGCGCCGCCGCTGTTCACACTTCCTTAAACCAGCCATGCAACCGTTTTGAAGGAAAATTTACCTTGCAATGTTCGTGCTTTGATCTCAATTGTCAGGGAACGCAAGGCGAACAGAGCAGAGATTGCCGCGTGGCGAGAAAACTGAAATACAGGAGCGAAGCATGGCTACACCCCTTCTCGACCTGAAGGAAACCCGCGGCATGGACAAGGAGAAGGCACTCGCCTCCGCGCTCTCCCAAATCGAACGATCGTTCGGCAAGGGCTCGATCATGCGCCTTGGCAAGGGCGCGCCGGTGCAGGAGATTGAGGCGACATCGACAGGATCGCTCGGCCTCGACATCGCACTTGGGATCGGGGGGCTGCCGAAAGGCCGGATCATCGAGGTCTATGGTCCTGAGAGTTCCGGCAAGACCACCCTGGCGCTCCATGTTGTGGCGGAGGAGCAAAAAAAGGGCGGAATTTGTGCGTTTGTCGACGCCGAACACGCGCTTGACCCGCAATACGCGAAGAAACTCGGCGTCAATCTCGACGATCTTTTGATCAGCCAGCCGGATGCTGGCGAGCAGGCGCTTGAGATCACGGAGACGCTTGTGCGCTCAGGTGCGGTGTCCGTGGTTGTGGTCGATTCGGTCGCCGCCCTCACCCCCAAGGCCGAGCTCGAAGGAGATATGGGCGAGCACCAGGTGGGCGCCCAGGCCCGGCTGATGTCCCAGGCCATGCGCAAGCTCACCGGTGCGATCAGCCGCTCAAACTGCATGGTGATTTTCATCAATCAGATCCGGATGAAAATCGGCGTGATGTTCGGCAGCCCCGAGACGACCTCCGGCGGCAATGCGCTCAAGTTCTACGCGAGCGTGCGCCTCGACATCCGCCGCATCGGCTCGATTAAGGATCGCGACGAGGTCACCGGCAACACCACTCGGGTCAAGGTGGTCAAGAACAAGGTCTCCCCCCCGTTCAAGCAGGTCGAATTCGACATCATGTACGGCGAAGGCATCTCGAAGACGGGGGAGCTGATCGACCTCGGCGTCAAGGCGGGCGTGGTCGAGAAGTCGGGCTCCTGGTACTCCTTCGGGGATGAGCGGATCGGCCAGGGGCGCGAGAACGCCAAGACCTTCCTGTCCGACCATCCGGACGTGGCGCATTCGATTGAGGACAAGATCCGCGCCGCCCACGGTCTCGATTTCGACGCCGAGCCCATGGGAGACGACGTCCTCGACGACTGAGCAGCAGTGGACAGGGGGCGGACCCTGCGATACATCGCCTTCGACTGAACTGGGGGCGAGGGCGCCATGGCGAGCCTGAACGACATCCGAACGACGTTTCGGGACTACTTCGCGGCCGAGGGCCACGAGGTGGTCGAGAGTGCGCCCCTGGTCCCTCGAAACGACCCGACGCTCATGTTCGTGAACTCGGGCATGGTGCCCTTCAAGAACGTCTTCACCGGCGCCGAGACGCGCGACTACGCGCGTGCGACCTCCAACCAGAAGTGCGTTCGGGCGGGCGGCAAGCACAATGACCTCGACAATGTCGGGTACACGGCACGCCATCACACGTTCTTCGAGATGCTCGGCAACTTCTCCTTTGGGGACTACTTCAAGGAGCGGGCGATCCCACTGGCGTGGCAACTGATCACGCGAGAGTTCGGGATCCCGAAGGACAAACTGTACGTCACGGTGTACCACACCGACGAGCTTGCGGCCGAGATCTGGAAGAAAGTGGGTGTTGCGGACGACCGCATCATCCGGATCGCGACGGACGACAACTTTTGGACGATGGGGCCGACCGGTCCCTGCGGCCCGTCTTCCGAGATTTTCTACGATCATGGGCCTCAGGTTTGGGGCGGCCCCCCAGGCAGCCCAGAGGAGGACGGTGACCGGTTCATCGAGATCTGGAACCTCGTCTTCATGCAGTTCGAGCAGTTCGAGGGAGGGCGGCAGGAGGACCTGCCGCGGCCCTCGATTGACACCGGTATGGGACTGGAGCGGATGGGGGCGACCCTCCTCGGGTCGCATGACAACTACGCTACCGATGTGATGCGCGACTTGATTGAGGCCTCGGCCCACGCGACGTCGGTCGAGCCCTACGGTGCGCAGAACGTGCACCATCGCGTGATCGCTGATCACTTGCGCTCCACCTCGTTTCTGATCGCAGACGGCGTGATGCCGCTGAATGAGGGCCGGGGCTATGTCCTGCGCCGGATCATGCGACGCGCCATGCGCCACGCCCACTTGCTGGGCGCGAAGGACCCGGTGATGCACCGGCTCGTGCCGGTGCTCGTGCGCCAGATGGGCCAGGCCTATCCGGAGCTCGCCCGCGCACAGATGTTGATC
>JBCCWM010000089.1:0-13386 GCA_039193505.1 Pseudomonadota bacterium
GCCAGAAATGCCAGGGGGCCCACGGTCAGCATCTCAGCGGAGCCCCCCGATTGCCATATAGAGCCATAGGAGCGCTGTGCGCGGGCTCTCCGACGTGCGGTGGATCAGGCAGCGCCAGCCGGTGCGACGCGCCATGGTCTCGAGCGCCTCGCGCCGCTCAGCGAGCTTGTCGCGGTAGGCGGCGCGGAGCGCACGGGCGCGCTGCGTTTCAAACTGCACCGTGCCGGCCATCGACTGGAACACAGTCCGGCCGTCGAACGGAAACTCCTCCTCGCTCTCGTCAACGACCTGCACAAAGCATCCCGCGACATTGCGATCCGCGGCATGCACTAGGGCCGGAAACACCTCGTCTCGCGCGCCCATGAAGTCTGAAAAGAAGACGGCGCGCCCCGAGGACTGAAACTTCGCCTGGGGCGGCGCGCCGAAATCCGGCCGGTCGGGGCGCGGCTCGGCGAGCGCCATGGCCATCCGCCGGAGCTGGTTTTCACCGGTTCTCGGTTGCGCGGCATCCGACCCGAGTAGGGACACACGCTCCCCGGCCTTCACCAGAAGAACCGAGAGCGCGAGGGTGAGCAGAACGGTCCGCTCGCGCTTCGTGCGCGGCGCGCTCGGGCCCTTGTAGTCCATCGCGGCGGAATCGTCCGCCCAGATCGAGACGGTCTGCGCCGCCTCCCACTCCATCTCACGGATATAGAGGTTGTCCGACCGGCCCGAGCGCCGCCAGTCGACCGAGGTCGCGACATCGCCCGGCATCGCCTGCCGGTACTGCCAGAAGGTCTCGCCGATGCCCGCGCGTTTGCGACCGTGCACGCCCATCGCGACAGTCATCGCCAGTCTGTCCGCCTCCGCCAGCAGCGGCGGCAGCGAGCCTGATATTTTCTCCGAGTCTCGGCGGAGAAGGACAGCGGCGCGGGCTTTGTCCTCAGCGCTGAGGCTCACGCAGCCGCCTCGCGGTCGAGCGTGCGCCCGACAAGGTCCGAGATCACACCGCTGAGCGTCAGACCTTGCGCCCGCGCAGCGAAGCCGAGCGACATGCGGTGCACGAGGATCGGGTGGGCGAGCGCGACGATGTCGTCCGTCGAGGGCGCAAGACGCCCGTCCATCAGCGCCCGTGCACGGACGGCGAGCATCAGAGACTGGGCCGCGCGGGGGCCGGGGCCCCAGGCGACGCTCTCAGCGATGGTGTCGAAGGAATCGGGCGTCCCCGGCCGGGCCGCGCGCACGAGTGTCAGGATCTGTTCAACGACGCTCTCGCCCACCGGCATACGGCGGATGATGCTCTGCGCCTCGATCAGATCGGCGGCCGTGAACACAGGTTCGGCCTCCGCCTCCTCGGCGCCTGTGGTCGCGAGGATGATCTGGCGCTCCGCATCGCGGTCGGGGTAGTCGACATCGATCTGGAGGAGGAACCGATCGAGCTGCGCCTCCGGAAGCGGGTACGTGCCCTCCTGCTCAATCGGGTTTTGAGTGGCGAGCACGTGGAACGGTTTGTCAAGCACGCGCTCTGCGCCCGCGATCGTCACTTTCTTCTCCTGCATCGCCTGGAGAAGCGCGGACTGCGTGCGGGGCGATGCTCGGTTGATCTCGTCTGCCATCAGAAGCTGACAGAACACCGGGCCCTCGATGAACTTGAACGTCCGGCTGCCGTCGCTGCCGGTCTCGAGCACCTCGGCGCCAAGAATATCGGACGGCATCAGGTCAGGCGTGAACTGGATCCGGTTTGCGGTCAGCCCCATGACGGTGCCGAGCGCTTCGACGAGCCGCGTCTTGGCAAGCCCCGGCGCCCCCACGAGGAGCGCGTGCCCACCGCAGAGCAGTGCGTTCAGCGTCAGCGAGACCACCGTCTCCTGACCGATCACGCGTCGTGCGATCATGGTCTGGGCGCGGCTCAATGCGTCCGCGGTGCGCTCCATCGCGTCTGCGAGATCGGTTTGTGTCATCGCCGGGGATCCTCCACCGCGGGACGGGTAGCGTCCCGTCATACGACCGCTAGTATTCCTGGAAATGTAACCTGAAGCTTAACCGGTCAAGGTCAGCCGCAACAGTCATGCCCAATCCGAGCCCGCCAAAGACACCAGATACCGCTGCCCTCGCCCATTCTGTGCGCAGTGCAGGCGTGAAAGGCCCGCCGCCCGTTCATCTTTGGAATCCGCCCTTTTGCGGCGATTTGGACATCCGGATCGCCTCTGACGGCACATGGTTCTACCTTGGGACGCCGATCGGGCGCCCCGCGCTGGTGCGCCTCTTCGCCTCGATCCTGAAGCTGGAGGAGGGGCGCTACTACCTGGTCACGCCCGTTGAAAAAGTCGGCATCAGAGTGGACGACGCCCCGTTTGTGGCCGTCGACGTCAGTGCGCTCGACACCGGCCCCGCGCAACGGCTGCAGTTTGAGACCAATGTCGGCGACATCGTGACAGCGGGACCCGATCACGCGATCCGCGTCGTCCGCGACGCAGCGGACGAACCGCGGCCCTACATCCACATCCGCCGGGGTCTTGAGGCTTTGATCGACCGCAAGAGCTACTACAGGCTCGCCGATCTCGGGGAGACCGGCCAATGGGACGGGCGGGACTGGTTCGGTGTCCGCTCGGAAGGCACGTTTTTTCCGATCCAACCGGCCGACGAAGTGTTCTCGGATTGAGTTCAACCAAGTCCGAGCGCGTCGAACACCTCGACATAGGTTGGGCGCTTGAAGTCCACGATGGCCGCAACAAGCGCCCCGGGGCTCATCCACTGCCACGCGTCGAACTCCGGCTCGTCAGTGGCGAGGTCGATCAGATGCTCGGCGCCCAGAAACTCCATAAGCACCCACTTTTGGGCCTGACCCCGAAACCGTCCGCCCCAGCGCGTGGCCTGGATCTCGCTCGGGAAGTCGTAGCTGAGCCAGTCCGCCGTCTCCTCGACAACCTTTACGGCATCCGAGGGAACAGAGGTCTCCTCGCGAAGTTCGCGGAGCGCGGCTTCGCGCACGCTCTCCCCAAGGTCGATCCCGCCCTGCGGCATCTGCCACGCGCCGGGGCAGCCCCGCCGTTCGCCCGCGAAGACGCCGGCCGGGCAGCGGAGCACAATTCCGACGCAAGGACGATACCCGTCCGGGGCACTCACCACGGAGGGGTGAGTGCCCGCAGCGTTCACTCGTCGCCCTGCGTGAGCACGGCAAAGCCGCGAAGCATGTCGAGCGCATAGGCAAGCTGGTAATCGGTGCTCCGCTGTTCGGCCGCGGCCTCGGCGGCGGCACGCTCCTCTTCGAGAAGCTCGAGCTCGTCGTCGCTGAGGCTGTCATTCGACAGCGAACCGCGAAGATCGGCTTCGGACCGGCGGGCGAGCGTGTCCTCATCCCCCTCTTCCACCTCTGCCGGGCGCTGCTCGACGATCACGTCAGGTGCGACCCCGAGGTTTTGGATCGAGCGACCCGACGGCGTGTAGTACCGCGCCGTGGTCAGCCGCATAGCGCCGTCCCCCTGGAGCGGCACGATGGTCTGAACCGAGCCCTTGCCGAAGCTCTTCGTTCCAACGACCACCGCCCGCCGATGATCCTGGAGGGCGCCGGCGACGATCTCGGACGCCGAGGCGGAGCCACCGTTGATCAGAACGACAATCGGCTTGCCCTCCGCCAGATCGCCCTGGCTTGCGTTGTAGCGCTCGCTGTCCTGCGGATCGCGACCGCGGGTCGAGACAATCTCACCCGCGTCCAAAAACGCATCCGACACCATGATCGCCTGGTTGAGCAGCCCGCCCGGGTTGTTCCGGAGGTCGATCACGAAGCCCGACACGTTCTCGAGACCGCCGAGCTCTTCCACCCCGTCGAGAAGCTCCGCCTCGAGGTTCGGGAATGTCTGCTCGTTGAACGTGGTCACACGCAGGATCACGGCCTCGCCCTCCGTGCGGCCGCGCACAGCAGAAATCCGGATCGTGTCGCGCGTCAGCGTCAGATCGAAAGGCTCATCCTCGCCTTCCCGGATCAAAGTGATCACAATGTCGGAGCCCACGGGCCCGCGCATCAGATCCACCGCGTCATTCAGGTTGAGGCCGAGCACCGGCTCGCCATCGACATGGGTGATCAGATCGCCGGCCTGCACACCGGCCCGCGCTGCCGGCGTGTCGTCGATGGGGGAGACGACCTTCACAAAACCGTTCTCCTGCGTGACTTCGATCCCGAGACCGCCGAATTCGCCACGTGTCTGGACGCGCATGTCTGCATAATTGTCAGGCGGCAGATAGCTCGAATGCGGGTCGAGCGAGCCGAGCATGCCGTTGATCGCATTCTGAATCAGCTCGGACTCGTCGACCTCCTCGACGTAGGAGGACCGGATCCGCTCGAAGATGTCGCCGAAAAGATCGAGCTGCTCGTAGGTCGAGCGTTCGTTGGCCAGCTCCTGCGCCACGATCGGCCCGGCAAGCTGGCTTGTGAACAAAACGCCCGCAGCAGTGCCGACACCTGCGGCCAGAAGGAAGTTTCTCATCTCGTGTCCTATCTTACGTATCCGAACCAGGACGCGGGATCGACCGGCGTCCCGTCCGCTCTGACCTCGATATAGAGCGCGCCGCGCCCCGGGTCGAAACCCCCCTCTTGCGCGATGTCGGCCACGTTCTCGCGAGCGCGCCCGAGAAACCCGAGCGGCGCGCCGGCCTCCACCGACATCCCCGAGCCCACAACAGCCTCGCCGATGCCTGCGAACACGATCAGCAGATCTTGCTCAACCTCCAAGATGACGACACGCCCCAGACTGTCAAGCTCGCCCGAGAGGAGAACCCGGCCGGCGGCGGGCGCTGCCACCAAAGCCTCCACGCCCGCCCCGATCAAAACGCCCGGATGCGCGGGGCTGAACGGGCGCAGAACCTCCCCCGAGAGCGGCATGCCCCACGCCCGCTCCGGGGGCGCGAGGTCCCCCGCCTCCCCACCAGAGAGCGCGATGGCCAGGGCAACGAGCGTTGCCGGATCGGCGCCCGGATCGGGGCCTGCCGGCGCAGAGGCTCGGATGGCCTCGCGCGCGGCCTGAACTCCGGCTTCTGCGCGGAGCAGGTCGGACGACATCGCTTGCACCTCTGAGGCCAGGCTCTCCCGGCGCTCAAGCGCCAGGCGCCGGACCGCAACACGCTCCGCGGCCTGGCGGACCAGAGCGTCTTGCACAAGACCTGCCAAAACACCATCCGGGTCGAAGCCCGGCGGGTTCCGCTCAGCGCGCGCCAGCACACCAAAAAGCCGCGTGAGCGCAGCATCGTCCGCGACGAACGCAGCCGTCGCATCGGACGCGGTTCGGTCGGCCTCCGCTCGGGCCAGACGGAGGCCAGCCTCGGACTCCTCGAAGAGACGCAGCGCCGCCAAGTAACCGCTCGGCGTCGTAGCCGACGACAACAGGTGTGCGGCCGCATCGAGATTCGTCTCAGCACTGGCGGGCACCGCCAAGAGGAGGGCGGAGAGCGCGGCCCTCACGCGCCCTCGATCAACGACTGGCCGGTCATCTCCGCGGGTGGCGCGATTCCCATCAGGTGAAGAAGGCTCGGCGCCAGATCTCCGAGTTTGCCACCTGAGCGAAGCGTGGTCCCTGGGGGACCGCCCACCAGCATGGCCGGCACCGGGTTCAGCGTATGTGCCGTGTGCGGGCCGCCGGTCTCGGGATCGACCATCATCTCGCAATTGCCGTGATCGGCCGTCACGATCATCGCTCCGCCGGCCGCCTCAACGGCACCGAGAAGCGCTCCGACACCGCGGTCCACTTCTTCGCAGGCCGCAACCGCTGCCGCGAGATCGCCGGTATGCCCGACCATGTCCGGATTTGCGTAATTCACCACGATCAAATCGTACGCCCCGGACCCGACCGCGGCCACGACATGGGATGTCACCTCCGCCGCGGCCATTTCCGGCGCCAGATCGTAGGTGCGCACCTTCGGGCTCGGCGCCATGTGCCGCGCCTCCCCCTCCTCCCGATCTTCACGCCCACCGTTCAGGAAGAATGTCACATGCGGGTACTTTTCCGTCTCCGCCACGCGGTACTGCATCAACCCCTTCGACGCGACCCACGCCCCAAGCGTGTTCCGGATCTCCTCCGACGGAAACATCGTCTCCATAAACCCCGAATGCGCGCTCGAGTAATCGACGAGGCCGAGCACAGCGGCCCATCGCGGCCCCTCCCCGACAGAGAAGATGTCCGTTCGCGCACCGGGAAAGTGCGGATCGGCCAGGGCCGAGAGGATCTCGCGCGCGCGATCCGCACGAAAGTTGAGGAAGAAGAGACCGTCGTTTTCGCTGGGGGCCCGCCAGGCCGGCAGGACTGTGGGCCGAATGAACTCGTCGGTTTCCTCCAACGCGTAGGCCTCCGCGACAGCGGCGGCCGCGGTTTCAGCCGATCGGCCCTTGCCCGAGACGACAAGATCAAACGCCTCGCGCACGCGCTCCCACCGGTTGTCGCGATCCATGGCGTAGAAGCGCCCCACAACGCTCGCAATCTGAGCGCCCTCCGGCAAGTCCGCGACAAGGGCGCTCAGGTGCGTGTCGGCCGACTTTGGAGCGACATCGCGCCCGTCGGTGATCGAGTGGATCAGGACCGGGACCGCGGCGGCCGCAAGCTCCCGCGCAGCCGCGGCGATGTGGCGCTGATGGCAATGCACGCCGCCCGGTGAGGCAAGCCCCATGAGATGGGCCGTCCCGCCCGTGTCGCGCAGCCTCGCGATGAAGGTCTTCAGGGCCGGCGTCTCTCCGAAGCTGCCATCCCCAATCGCGTTGTCGATCCGCGGGAGGTCCATCCAGACGACCCGACCTGCCCCGATGTTCATGTGTCCCACTTCGGAGTTGCCCATCTGCCCCTCCGGCAGACCCACCGGCGGCCCGTGCGCTGCCAAGGTGGTGTGCGGGCACGTCTCCCAGATCCGATCAAAATTGGGCGTCTCGGCCAGCGCCACGGCATTTGCCTCGCGCGCCTCCCGCATGCCCCACCCGTCTAGGATGGCCAACACCACAGGTCTCGTCATCGTGTCCTCCCCGCCTGCTTGGTCACCAGAGTAGAGGCTGGGCCAGTCCGGTCCCAGCCCCAATCACACCCGATGGTAGGGCCCCCCTGCGAGGATCGTGGTCGCACGATAAATCTGCTCGGCCAACATGACCCGGGCGAGCATGTGCGGCCACACCATCCTGCCGAACGAAACAGCCCCCTCTCGCAGATGCGGCGCAAGACCGTCGGCCCCCCCGATCAGAAAGGCGACCTCGCGACAGCCCTCGTCCCGGGCCATGGCAAGTCGGTCGGCAAACGCAGGCGAGGTCAGCATCTCACCCCGTTCATCGAGCGGGATGCACCGCGCCCCTCTGCCGATCCGCGCTTCGATGAGACGCGCCTCCCGTACCGGGTCGCCCCCTTTTCTCTCATCGACTTCGGCAAGCGCTGCAGGACCAATCCCGAGGGCGCGGCCGGTCCGCGTCGCCCGCGCCAGATAGTCATCCACAAGTGCCGCCTCCGCCCCCTTGGCGCGGCCGACGGCAACAATTGTCAGGCGCAGGTCACACGCTCTCCCGCACGCGTTGCGCCGCGGCTTCCGGGGGCAGCCACATTTTTTCGAGCTGGTAGAACTCGCGCACTTCGGGGCGGAAAATGTGGACGATCACGTCGCCGCAATCGATCAGCACCCAATCTGCGGTCTCCTTGCCCTCGGTCCGGACGGACATCCCGAGCTTCGCTTTGAGCCGCTCTTCGAGTTTCTCGGCCAAGGCAATGACCTGACGCGATGAGCGTCCGCTCGCAATCACCATGTGATCGGCGATTTCCGAGCGCTGGCTGAGATCGATGGTAACGATATCCTCGGCTTTGTCGTCTTCGAGCGACGTTGTCACGAGGGTAAGCAGAGACTGGTCCGCCTCTGTCTCTTGCCCGTCGGATGCGCGCGGCGCTCCGACTTCAGCATGTGCGGCGACGGGCGCCGCGATGGGACGTTCACTCAGAACGATGTCCTCCTCTCCACAGGGTCGGCCCCACCGACCCTTCCCTAATGTGGTGGATGCAGGTTACCAAATCACGCGCGCCATCTCAACTCAGTGGCTCGCACCGAACGGCGCCGGGACCTCGTGCGGGAAGATCAGGTTCTCGCGGCTCAGATCCTCGACACTCCGGCGCCCGACAAGGCCGAGCGTTGTGTCGAGCTCTTTCCAGATCACATCGAGCGTCTTGGTCACACCGGGTTGCCCCATCGCACCGAGCCCGTAGAGGAACGCACGGCCGATATATGTGCCCTGTGCCCCGAGCGCGAGCGCCTTCAGAACGTCCTGCCCGGACCGGATGCCACCGTCGAAATGCACTTCCGCCTGGCCGTTCACCGCCTTCGCACATGTCTCGAGCATCGCCAGGCTTGAAAGCGCGCCATCGAGCTGCCGCCCGCCGTGGTTTGACACGATCAGAGCATCCGCGCCCTTGTCGACCGCCTTCTTCGCGTCGTCGGGATCGAGGATGCCCTTGATGATGAACTTTCCGCCCCAGCGGTCGCGGATCCAGTCGATGTCGTCCCATGTGAGGCTCTGGTCGAACTGCGCATGCGTCCACTCAGACAACGTGCCCATGTTCGACACGCCCTTCGCGTGGCCCACCACGTTTCGGAACGTGTGCCTTCGGGTGCCGGCCATGCCGTTCAGCCAACGCCATTTCCAGGCCATGTTGAGAATGTTGGCCACTGTCAGTTTCGGCGGCGCGCCGAGCCCGTTCTTTAAGTCCTTGTGCCGCTGACCGAGGAGCTGGAGATCGAGCGTCAGGACAAGCGCGGAACACCCGGCCTTTTTTGCGCGCTCGATCAGCCCCTCGATGAACTCCTTGTCGCGCATGACATAGAGCTGGAACCAGAAGGGTTTCCCGGTCGCCTCCGCCACGTCTTCGATCGAGCAGATCGACATGGTCGAGAGCGTGAAGGGGACCCCAAAGGCCTCCGCGGCGCGCGCCGCTTTGATCTCCCCGTCTGCGGATTGCATGCCTGTCAAACCGCACGGCGCCAGCGCGACCGGCATCGCGACCTCCTCCCCGATCATGGTCGACCGGGTCGTCCGGCCCTCCATGTCCACCGCGACCTTTTGACGCAAGCGGATCTTCGAAAAGTCGGAGGTGTTCTCCCGGTAGGTTTGCTCGGTCCAACTGCCCGAGTCTGCATAATCATAGAACACTCGCGGAACGCGACGCTCGGCGAGCCGTCTCAGATCCTCGACATTGGTGATGACCGGCACAGCGCGTCTCCCTCATTTTGACCGGACGCTAGCGCCTCGCGCCCTGCGCAGGCAAGCGTTCAGCCGAAGACCGCACGTCGCAGCAGGTTGAGACCGGCGAGTGCCAGCACGGTCAGCGTGAGCTTTCGAAACAGCGTCTGGTTCAATCGATCCTGCAGTGCCTGCCCCACGGCCATGCCGATGACCGCGGGGACCACCATCGCGGCCGAGAAGACCGCGCTGTCCCTGTTCAACAACCCAGACGCCAGATGCGCCGTGATCAACACCAAAGACCCAATCAGAAAACTGATCCCTTGCGCCCGCACCTGCTCCTTCTTTGGTGTGTCGCAGGCGAGGAAATACATCAGGATAGGCGGCCCCCAGACACCCGCAAGGCCGCCGAAAACGCCGGACATCCCGCCGGCAACCCATTGCGCTCGGACGCGGGCGGCAGGCGGAATTGCCGGTCGCCACCCGGCGAGCTGCAGCAGCCCGAATGTGACGACCATCGTCCCGAGAACGGCAAACAGCGCCCATTCGGGCAGGACCACCACGAGCTGTGCGACGAGACCGATCAGCGCAAAGAGAATGAGGTTGAGCCGCCAGTAGCGCCGCAGGGTCAGCGCGGCCTCGTCAAACCCCTCGCGAAAAGCCTGCATGAGATTTGTGAGAAGCGAGGGCAGGAGGATTGCGACGATCGCCGTCTCGGCGGTGGTCAGCGAACCGACACCGCTCACCACGATCATCGGCAGGGCAAAACCGACGGTTCCTTTGACAAAACCAGCCGTTGCCATAACGGCGAATGAGGCAGCCACCACCAAAAGCCCGTACTCTGCGACAACGGCGTGCACCCTGGCCCTCCCACGCCGTTTGACACCTTGGGCGGAGTAGACGCAACCCTAATAAAATTACCTGAAAGTGCGATATCATGGTTAAATATTGCGTGACCATTGACCGCTTCCTCCTCCCCGGCTAGGGTTCTGGCACATGCGCCGGACCTTGCCGCGGCGCGCAAACCTCCTTGATCTCCAAGCGAAAGGACCTGGCCATGCCCGATGCAAGCCACGCCCTCGATGAGGCAACGCTGCCTGACCTCCTCGACAGCGCGGGCGCCGCGCTGAGCGAGGCGGAGACCTATGGTGCGGCGGCCCGAGCAGCGGTCGCGGCCGCCGCCGGGGAGCGGCCGACGCCGACCGCACTCATTCACCATCAGCACGCCGTTCACGGCTTGGCCTGGATCGCGACGACGATAGAGGCGCTCCGCCAAATGCAGGGCTGGGCCAAACGGCTGTCAGCGGAGGGCCGCTTCGGCACGTTGGAGCAAGGCCTCCATCAGATCTTGTTCGGCGAGTATCTCCACCAGCTCGCCGGCGGCCTGCCGATGAGCCAGCAGGAGATCCTGCGCCCCGCAGATCTCGGCCTCACGCCGCAATTCGAGGCCGCCCGCCCGCTCCTTGAGCGCGGCAACACGCCCGCGCTCCGCGCCACCGTTGCGGCGGAGATCGCGACCCGTGCCGGCGTGTCCGTCTTCGGCGCAACCGGCCTCGACGGCGACATGGAGATGATCCGCGAGCAGTTCCGGCGCTTCACCGAAGACCGGGTCACGCCCCACGCCCATGGGTGGCACCTCGCCGATGAGCTGATCCCCGCCGAGATCGTCACCGAACTCGCCGAGCTTGGCGCCTTCGGCCTGACGATCCCGGAGGAGTTCGGCGGATCCGGTCTGCCAAAGACCGCAATGTGCGTTGTCTCAGAAGAGCTCAGCCGGGGCTATATCGGGGTGGGCTCCCTCGGAACCCGGACGGAGATCGCCGCCGAGCTGATCCTTGAGGGCGGAACGGACGCGCAAAAGGCGCACTGGCTGCCGCTTCTTGCGAGCGGCGAGGTTTTGCCGACAGCCGTCTTCACCGAACCCAACACCGGCTCCGACCTCGGCGCATTGCGCACCCGCGCCCGCCAGACGCAAGACGGTTGGGTCCTCTCCGGGAACAAAACCTGGATCACCCACGCGGCCCGCACGGACCTGATGACCGTTCTTGCCCGCACCAACCCGGAGACCACCGACCACAAAGGCCTCTCGATGTTCCTGGCCCCGAAGACACGCGGGGACTGCGAGACGCCGTTCCCCGACGCGACCCTCTCGGGCGGCGAGATCGAAGTGCTCGGCTACCGCGGCATGAAGGAATACACAATCGCGCTCGATGACCATGCCATTCCCGCCGACGCCCTTCTCGGCGGCGTCGAGGGTCAGGGTTTCCGCCAACTCATGCGCACGTTCGAAAGCGCCCGCATCCAGACGGCCGCCCGCGCCGTTGGCGTCGCGCAGAACGCGCTCGAACTGGGCCTGGCCTACGCCCGCGATCGCGCCGCCTTCGGCAGGCCCATCGCGGAGTTTCCGCGCGTCTCAGGCAAGCTCGCCATGATGGCCGCCGAAATCATGGCGGCACGCCAACTCACCTACTTCTCCGCCCGCGAAAAGGATGCGGGCCGGCGCTGTGACCTTGAGGCTGGTATGGCCAAGCTCCTCGGCGCTCGTGTCGCGTGGGCGGCGGCAGACAACGCGCTTCAGATCCACGGCGGGAACGGCTTCGCGCTCGAGTACCCGATCAGCCGTGTTCTCTGCGACGCGCGCATTCTCAACATCTTCGAAGGCGCCGCCGAGATCCAGGCCGAAGTCATTGGCCGCAGATTGCTCGAACCACGGGAGTGAATGCAGCCGCATACACTGTAATTTGCACGTAGCGGGTACTCATTCGCATACTGCTCTGCCTACAGACCTACAAAATGTCGCACCTTAAACTCTTATAAACCATGATCCGCCCCATACCGACCGCCGTAATCCTGGGCAGTCGTTTGATAGGAGGATGACATGGACTTCGCACTTGGACTGCTCGCAATTGGTACACTATTGGCTGGTCTTTTGCTGGCACTGAATTCGATCCGCCAGATCGAGAAGCGGCGCAAGAACGGTATGCCCAAATCTACGCTGGCCGTTGATGCGCCGAGCACACGTCCGGGCCTCGTCGCCGCAGAGTAATCTTCAGGAGCGCCCCGCCCGCGCTGCAGCGGTTGGGCGCTCCTCGTTGGGCCTTGTGTCCAACACCACGACACGCCACAACTCTCTATGTGACCTGCGGAGAAACCGGTGGCCGTCGTCATCCATCACACCTCAACCTTTGGCGCGTTGAGCAACTTCTTCCTCATAATGCAGGGATGGAGAACTGAGACAGCGATCATTGACGACCATCAGACGTGGTCGCGCCCGCCGCCCCAGATCTTTTCAGTACTCCGTCGCTCAAGAAGTTTATCCGAAGGGCCAAGGTGTCGGTCGCTGAACTTAACCTCTCGCAGGGGACCGCTCGCGGCGGCGTGCGTCTCTGGCCCGTGCCGCAGCACCCTTTTTTCGCCAAGCGTCCGGTCGTTTGCGCATCTCGGGCGCCCGAGCGCCCAAGCGGGACCGTGCTCACTGCCCTCGAAGCACCGCCGCCCAGCCCGCTCGCCGTCGAAGCTGGGTCGCAGCGCGCCGGTCCAAAGTGGCACACGGGTGAACTGAGATGCGGGCTGTACTCCTAGCCATTCTGGTGATTGCAGGATGCACCGACTTCTCCGAAAGCGTGGGGGCCGCCGCTCCGACCGGCACTGTGTGGGAGCTTGAGACGATCAATGACCGTGCGGCCGAAGGTCGCCTGACAATGACGTTCCTTGCCTCCGGGCGCGTCCGCGGGCTGTTGCCGTGCAACAGCTACACCGCACGCCAGACAGCCCCGCTGCCCTGGTTCGAGCTCCAGGACCTTGAGATCGGCGACACGCGCTGCGAGGCGGCCGCGCTGGAGGGGCGCTATCTCGACCTCTTCGGCTCGATGGACCTTGCGGAGTCAGCGGGGGACGCGCTGCTCCTCAGCAACCCAGAGGGCGACACCCTCTTCTTCCGCGCCCAGCCACCCGCCGCCGCCTAGCTGTTTTATCCAATCGTTTGATCGTGCGATCCCTTCGAAGGAATGGACGGAAACACCACGGGCCGAGTGCGTCACGGGAGCGCCACGACCCCATTGACCGACAGGCGAATGCCCGCATGCGCCGAGAGGGGCGCCCGCCGTTAGGGCAGCGATGCAGCGGTCGCAAGCGTCGACCGCGGAGCTGAGCCGGGAGCTCGGGATCAATCCGAAGACGGTTGCGAAATGGCCGGAAGCGCGCGACGGTCGACGACACAAGGA